>MWSR01000025.1 GCA_002050095.1 Microgenomates bacterium UTCPR1 | reverse complement strand
GCTTCTTACTCGCAGCTTGAAACTTATAACTTGTAACTTTCTCGAGTGGTCATCCTGAAAGAAATGAACGAAGTGAGTGAAATGAAGGATCTCTGTGAAGGTTAAACGTCACTATCGAAGCGTAGATTCTTCGCTATCGCTCAGAATGACAGGAGAAAAACCTTAAGAATGATTTTCAAACACTTTTAACTTTTGGATTAAGTAGTTCTGAACCTCGATTTTCATCGGGATGACGCAGTGCTACACGTACTCAACAACTTTAAATCTTTTAGAACACAGTGTGATAATTTGATTATCTTATTTTGTAAGTTTTTTAACTTTTCTTGAATAAGCTCCAAATAACGTGCCCTTTGGAAGACTCCAATAACGCCCTTCTCGAAATACAGTCATTGTCTCTAAGGCTATATAAATAGTATATCCATCTCTATCTTTTCTTGAAGTTCTTTCTGCAATTATAGACTCTTGTAGTTCAACACCGAATCTATATCGAGTAGGATACACTATAGCTCCATGAGAAATTAAGTATTGATTTGAAGGTTTTTCAGAAACTACCGGTTTAAGAAAATCATCCTGAATCCATTTTTCTCTCATAGTTAATAGATAGATCGATTAGTCAATAAATTGACTCTTTCTATGCTAACATAAATTTATCTCTCTGAAATATTAAAGAGAATAGTTGAGTATCTAGGAAAAAAGTTACCCAAAAAACTTTTGTCCTTTAACTTTTGACTTTTGAATTCTTTTTTTCTAGATTCCGATTTTCATCGAGATGACGCGCTTCTTACTCGCAGCTTGAAACTTATAACTTGTAACTTTCAACACGTTGACCCGTTAACTCGTTAACAGACTCTCCATTCCACCCCGGGAGCGGAATAGGGGCTGTTGCAACAGTCTAAAGAAAGTTGTTTTTGCTGATTCCTTACTATAGCTATTTAAAAAATATCTCCTTCAATTCACCACTTCGGTTTCATAATTACTTTTCTTTCTTTAATCTCATCCATTACTTTTTTCGTTATATTTATTTTTTTGTTTCGCATAATTTTTTCATATAAATTTTAGCACGACTTGATGTCAAATCCGTTAAGGTTGATATAGGCGCTTATAAAAGATTCCTGAACAATATCGATCGCTTTTTCATTGCTACCGACCAAGTACCTCGCATATCTTACACGCGAAAACCCCGCCCTATGACGGGGTTGGCCTATTACCGAACATTCCTATTTTGCTAATCTCATTCTATATCCTGATCCGTTTTTCGTCCCAAGACCCAGCTCCGTTCTAATTCGGTTAGCTTCATTTGTCTTTCCCTGCAGAGCCATCTTCCGTGCTTCAACAAATTTATTAAACTTCTCTTGGGTATTGATCACTCTGGCTACCCCTTTTCCAGACATCATCTTCAACCACTCGGAAAAATTTTTTGTTTCAAAGAGCTTTGTCATTGCCGCCTCTCTTTCCTTTGTGTGATTTGGACCTTTAACGCTGTAATCTCCTCTATAGGCATAGGTTGCTCCCGGAGCTACAAAAAGAAGTACTCCGGATAACAAACCGGTTATGCCTAAGGTTAAAATTTTGTAATTCATCTTTTTCACCTCCTCTCTAACTACTAATACAACGAGCTTTCAATTTTCTTTCATCTCCCCAATATTGCCTTATAACTGTCTATCCCTCGCTCTTCAAGATCTCCTTCCTTGCAAAGTAGTCAATCGCTTGATACATAACATCAAATATTCCCCGATATTCTTTCATCTTTCCTTGATAAGGTGTTTCAATAATCTTCACCTCAAGACCCTCACCCGTCAGCGATTTAATTGTTTCCAAAAACATCTCTTTCCATCCGGGCATATTTTGAATGATTGGCCCATCGGATGAAATAATAATTTTATTTTTGTCCTGCATCGTTACACTATGCAAAGCAACAAGGTGAGCTGCAACCAATTGAGCCGACACGTCTCTTAAAGTTAATGCAACTCGGGTAAGAATCTCCCTTTCAGGTGTCCCTATATTATCTTTCGATCCGAAGTGCCTTTTCACCTTTTCCCATCTCCCAGACAGGATATCGCTGATAACAAAGCTTTTCAAAAAATCGGTGTTTTTAACTCTTTTAAATAGACTTGGGTATTTTGATCTCAACTCATCAATAATAAGTCCCAAAGTCCTTCCTAAATACTTTCCGGAAATACGATATTCGTCTCTAACAGGTATCTGATCAACAGGTTTATTTTCTTCTTCGGCAATTAAATTTAAGAGTTTATCGGTAATTACAGGAATATTTTGTGCGGTATTGGCCGAACCCGATTCGCTATTTATAATCTCATTTTTAAATACTGCCGATAAGTTAAATCCTGAAGCACAAACGACTCCAAAATCAGTTTCCTTATCTTTTATTAACGCAACTGTATCATTGGCGATAAAATATTGTCTTTTTCGTAGCCCATTTTTTTCTAAAAAATTATTTAGTTCTTCACCCAAATTTTTTCCTGCAATTCCCCTTATCTCCCACTCCTTTGTCAACTCATCTCGTGGTATCGTCTGATCAAGGCCGTCATTGGTGACAATGCCTGATCCGGGAAAAGAAAAAATACATGCTAAAGGAATATCGGGATTTTCTTCTAAAATATCACTTAATCCATTATCAAGTAGCATTTGAAAAAATTCGTCTGTCGATCCATATTTAATTTTAATTTCTCTTTTTATTGTCTCTCCTTGAGGTTCGATTTTTCCTCCTTTAATTTGACCTACTCCAATCCTAAGATTGGTTCCGCCAATATCTATTCCTATTGCCTGTTTGCCTTCAAGTAGTTTTGCTTCAAGTTCAGGTGGCTGAATGGATGTTCTTAACATTAACGGTCCGGGTTCTTTCGTCGATGGAGTATCTAATTTTTCTCTTGCAATTGTTTCGTACTGCCTAACAATATTTTGTAGTTCTTCCAAGTCAAAAGAACGAAGCTTTAACACATCTGAAAGATACTCTTTCGAAGAAATAGTATCGGCTTTATATTTTCCGCTTCTTGTCACAACAAGCTATATTATAGCTTAATTTATCAAAAATCACAAATATCAACCACCAATTTGTTAACTCATTATCACATAAATAAAAAATAAATAATCCTAATATCTAATGAATAATAATTAATAGTGTATTTCACTAACCACTAACCGCCCTCCTTCGTTAAAGCTTCGGAGGGCAGGCTAACCACAATTTCCCGTCATCCCGTTTCCTCTCTTTGTCATCCTTGTTTTCCCTCGTCAACCCGCCTCCTTTCCTGTCATCCCACTTCCTTTCCTGTCATCCCACTTCCTTTCCTGTCATCCCACTTCCTTTCCTGTCATCCCGACGAAAGTCGGGATCCAGCCTAAAAATTTTCCAACCCTCCCGTCTGGTTTCGACTGGTACACGTTTGAACATATTCTTAAATTCTAATTAATAACTTTCTCAGAATATGGTCTTAGTATACGGGGTATACCCTCAATTAATAGATAATAAGTAATAGTCAATAGTGTATTCGACTATCCACCATCCGCTAATCTCTATCTGCTATTCTCATCTTGTCTCCTGCGACTTGCCACCTGCGACCAATCTTCAATAAATAGCCTTAATAATTAATAAATAGTAGTATATTTTCTTACATCGAAAGCCTTAAAGCGCAGGTGATCATCACGGCAGCAGCGATAAATCTGATTATGTAGACTTTCAGTGGATGCTTCTCCAAAAGTTCGGGCTTTACTCTTGAGATAATAAATACCATTATCATTGACATCGGAAGAGAGATAATCACTGTTGAGATACTTACGTTTACGGAAGTCGCCTTTATTGATGCCAAAGTACCAACGGTACTTACCAGCGATATTAAAAATGTTCCGGAATATTTTACGATTTTAGTATTCTTGAGATCTTTGATAAATAGTGGGAAGGTCAAAAGAGACATAGCCCAACCTATCAAAGCAACCCAAAAAGAGGTGCTCCAATAACCAATGTCGACAACTGTTTTTTTGATAAAAATAGACATTAGAGAAAGAAACATCATTTCTAATAATCCGATAGCTATCGATCGCTTGAAGAAAGATTTCCAGTTTAGCTTTTCATCTAAACTGACAAAGAAGGCAGCAATAACAATTAACGTTATTAGAATATACTGATTGAATGTCAAAACTTCTCCGAGGAACAATCCTCCTAAAATAACACTAAAAACGGTTCTTACATTAAATAGCGGAGAAAGAACGGAAACGTCAAGCGCATAAACCGCAAGAACATAGAATATCCCTCCAAGAGCGGAAAAAAGGGAAGCAAAAAACAAATTACCCCATGTTGATGGAATATGGATGCCGTTGAGGTATGCAATCGGAGTTGTAAATACCAAAACAAAAAGCCCCCAAACAATATTGAATAACCAAGGATTTTTAAGAGAGTATTTACTGGTAAGTTTTCCAATTATTGTTTCCAGTCCATAAAAAAAGGAGGAAATCCAAGCAAAGAGAATGTAAGACATCGTGTAATTATAACACAAAGCTATGCTCTATTTAAGCACTGTCACATCATTAAGTAGACCTATATTTTAGGATTACCGATTCCAGTATTTTCATTTGTTCTTTTGTACCGATGGCAATTCTGACATATGAGTTATCAAGACCAATGTTACTATTACCGTTACCTTGGCTGACGATAAAATTATTATCCGTTAAGAAATTAGTAAATTCATTGCCTTTATTTTCATCATCGAATTTTATTAGCACCACATTAATTCTTGACGACAGAACCGTATATCCCGACTCTTTTAAAAATTTTATGAACTCATCGCGTCTGACTCCGATATCCTCTCTTATCTTGGCAAAATAATCCTCGTGATCAAGTGCTACGATTCCGGCCCCAATTGAGAGATAAGAAACATTGGCCCACTGACTTTTATTTTTTACTTTTTTAATTATCTCGGGATTGGCAACGATATATCCTAAACGATTCCCCGCCATTGAGTATCCTTTTGAAAAGCTTCGGAAAACTGCCATGTGAGGATAGTTTTTTACTTGGTCAATTACTGACAGATCGGCAAAATCTCCATAGGCCTCATCAATAACAACTTTGGCATGAGAATTATTAACTACCAATTCTATAACTTTTTCTTTTGAGGTGACTCCTGATGGATTATTTGGATTTGCCAAAAAAATTAATGTCGCATCGGAAATCTTTTCTGTTTTAATCAAAAATTCGTTATTCTCAATCGATGCAACAGGATTCAGTTTCCCTCCAAGCTCTTTGACATCGGAATAGACTACATAAGTCGGAGTAAAAACGTATGTGTTCTGCCCGTATGCCAGAATAAACATCTGAATAGCCTCATCAATCCCGGCTGTAAGATAGATCATTTCGCTTGGGATATTGTGTTTTTTGGCCAGCTTATCTATTAACTCTGCGGGTTGTGGTTTGTATGAGTTGGCGTTTTTTGAATATGTTGCTAAACCGTTATAGATAAAATCCGGCAAAGGTTCTTTTATTGTTGTATATTGAAGATTAATTTTATCAGTGCTCATATAATGATGTTAACAATTAATTATTCAATTAGTTTGGAATTAACCATCTTTCTCATCACAATGACGGCATCTTATTACCTTTAATCTCAAAAGTTTTCTCATCACAAAGAAGTAAATATACATACCATGGACTATTTTCAATTCTATGGTTTGGCTTGCACTGAGCTTGCCGAAGTGCTCCCCCGCGTGGATTCGAACCACGAACCTTGTCGTTACAAGAGCTCTTAAATTACTTTAAGACTTGGACTATTTCTTTCCCGCCAAGGCGGGATCGGGTATATAGTCTCTACACATTTATCCTAAAAATAGGAATTTAGCTCGAGATTACCCCGCCAAAGCGGGGCTTCCTCGAATTAGCCCGATTTTTCAGTCAGCATTTCTGCTGAAAGCTGCAATTTCCTACAGCGACCTGCTCTACCGTTGAGCTACAGGGGAAATAGATTTTAAAAGTGCAAAGTACATTTTATCAAAATGGGACGACAATTTCAGAACAAAAATATTAATAAGCTACATTACTTTTTTCGTGAAAGAGGATAGAAATATATTATCAACCCGGTCAAAGTCATTAAAAAAAGTATTATCAAAAAGATAACTCCAAAGTTACTGTGAATAAAACGCAGCCGGTCCGAACCAACATTAAATAACTTTGCCGTTTTAGGAAATTTCATAAAAAAACCGGTAACCGTCATTATTAAAGCCGAAAAAGTAACCGCCAATACCAAAACCCGGTGCACCATCCTCGAAACAATATATATCTTTGTTGTCATAGGTATTATTAATAAAATTAATTTTTAAGATCACCTATCTTCATCGTTGCCAATTCTTGTTTGGCTCTTTGGGAATGACTCCCTATTCCATCCTTTGTTTCAAAACCCAAACTTGCGTCCTGTCCACACAAAGCGATAAGTTTTTCTGCGCCTCCGGGATGGATATCGATAAACTCGGTGACATTATAAACAGATCCGTCAATAATCAACCAACAGTCTTCTTTTGAGTTATGTTTTGATATTTCACCGGATGCGAATTCTTTACGGTTCGCTTTAAATGATCCGCCACTCATTTCACTATTGTTAATAGTATTGTCTAATGTCCTTACCTCTAAACCAAACCGAAAATTAAAATATGCAAAAGCAAAAAGGACAAATAATAAGATTGCTATTCCAAAGGAAATCTCTTTTTTTAAATTCATAAGATGAATTTTAATTTTTCCTAAACAAATTTAGGAATTAAAAAGGTAAAGTTAACGGTGTGTCTTTATTTTCCTGACCTTCCAGATACTTTCGCCAATCAACCTTTATCGGTATCCTCCCCATTGACTCCATATAAAATATTTCATTATTATTGATTCCATATTCAAATAGCTCCTTTGTAAACATAACATCGTCAAGACAATAATTTTTTAACTGGTCAATCTTGCCGTCACGATAAAGATTAATCGCTTCCAAACCATGTCCTGATTTCTTTTTACCAAGTGTTGCGCTAATCACTTCATTAAGAGAAATTCTTTTACCAATCTTGCTTTTTATATCATCAAGAATATCGAAAGGAGTGAAGATACTAACTTCTCCTGGATAGTATCCTTGTAAGACGGCAATATCAAAATTGGAGACATTATAGCCGACAATATATGAAGACGACTCCAAAATCGGAAATAAACTGTTAAGTTCTTTTTCTTCGAATACTTTTTTTTGATTATTTCGGTAGTCAAAAATCGCGGCAACACTTATCCCTAATTTTTCCGGGTCATTAAAATCGCGAAAACTATGCTTTGTTTCAATGTCTAAAACAACCGGAAACTTTTTCACTGGTTGAATCATCTCGACTTTTTTATTATTCGGTCGCTTCACTCGGATGACATCGAGCAATTAATTAATTTTATTATTTTTTGATTCTTTAAATATCTCTACTTCCAAAAATCTTTGGTTACGGATATTCTTTTCTATTTGAATGTTTATTCTGTTGAGCTCAACCTGATATTTTTCATAAATGCTTTCAAAAATTCTTGAAAATAATTCTTTGTTTTTTCGGTTCAAACCATAAAATTCTTTTTGAAAGAATTCGTCAAGCTTCCCCAGACTCCAAAGGGTCCTGATAAATTTATCGTTATTTAGATTGACGGTCGATAAATCTCCTTTTATAGGTTTCACTTTAAATCGCATCATCTGAATCTCTTCATACATTTTTTTAACCGTTGGTTTATTATCCAATGTTTTTTGAAAGCTTCCTATCAACTCGATTACATCTTGATTCATTTTCTTTTTCATAAGGTATATAATTATCCTATGTTAAAACAAAAATTACAAGATGAACAAATTGCCGCTTTGAAATCAAAAAACACGGAAAAGCTTGAAGTGATTCGATTTGTTATTTCGCTGATCAAAAATAGAGAGATAGAAAAAAAAGCTGAACTCGATGACGAAGAGGTCTTGACAGTACTAAAAAAGTTTGCCAAGGAACTTAAAGAATCGATTACCGCTTTTGAAAAAGGCAATAGAAAAGAGTTAGTTGATAGAAATAAAAAGCAATTGGAAATCATCAGTCAGTACCTTCCCAATGAGATCTCCGATGAGGAGCTCGATAAAGAGATAGATAAAATTATTGCCGACAATAAAGCGGCATATGATCAGAATCCTAAAGTAATAATCGGAATCTGCATGAAGCTTCTCAAGACAAAGGCTGATCCGTCGAGGATTATTAAGGCTCTCGGTTCACGCGCCTAAAGATATGAAAGTTTTCAAACAAGTTATATTCTTTATCTTTATCTTTTTTCTATTCTCATCCTTAATTCCCGGTATTCGCGATTATAAAAATAAAATCTCATTTTATAATCAAACAAAGAAAGAATATGAAGCCGAGAAAAAGAGACAAATCGAACTCCAAACTGAAATTGCCAAAAAAAAGAGCACCGATGAAGTCGAAAAGACGATAAGAAACAAACTCAACCTCCTAAAAGATAATGAGGTCGCGCTGATTATTCCGACGCCAACCTATTTCCCAACCCCAACACCCACCCCCAATCTCGCCAACTGGCAAAGATGGTGGAATATATTTTTTAAACAAGCAATATAACCTATTTATGAAAAACGCCATCATCCTTCATGGAGGACCATCAAGACAAGAATACTATGATATAAATGCACCCAGCATGAGCAATGCCCATTGGGTCCCCTGGCTTCAAGGGCAACTTTTAAAAAAAGATATCCCGACTGCAACGCCTGAGATCCCTTGGTCATACGACAGAAATTGGAGCGTCTGGGAAAAAGAGATCAAAAGATACGACATCGGTCGGGAGACCATTCTTATTGGCCATAGCACCGGAGCCGGGTTTTTCCTAAAGTACTTGAGCATCAACAAAAGTTTAAAAATTAATAAGCTCATCCTGGTTGCCCCATGGCTAGATCCGGATAAAAATATGACAAAGAACTTTTTTGATGATTTTGAAATAGATAAGAATCTTGGTTCACGGATAGATAAGATGGTTATTGTAAACTCTGATAATGATAGTGAGGATATTCAAAAGTCAGTCACGATTATAAGAGATAAGATCCCCGATATTGATTATGTTGAATTTCATAACTTCGGTCATTTTTTATACGAAGATATGCACTCTCACAAATTTCCGGAACTTCTTGAGATCGCAACCGCTCCTTAAAACCAACCTTAAAACGGGAAGTATAAATGGTATAATTAAACCGTTCTTTAATTTACGGGGTAGTGTACGGCCGCACAGGAGGCTCATAATCTCCTAGACCGTGGTTCGACTCCCGGCCCCGTAACATCAAACAATATCACCCATTAAGTTTCAGGCAAGATATTAAAGAAGAAGCGTAACAAAAACGGT
>MWSR01000071.1 GCA_002050095.1 Microgenomates bacterium UTCPR1 | reverse complement strand
GTGCTAATTTTTTCTTCGAGTCCGGTGCCGATGATCGGGGCTTCTGGTTTCAAAAGGGGAACTGCCTGACATTGCATGTGTGTTCCCATTAATGATCTAGAAGCATCATCATTTTGTAAAAATGGAATTAATGAAGCCGAAATTCCGACAACTTGCCTCGGAGATATATCAATAAAATCAATCTTTTCAGCTGGTACTTCAACAATATCGCCTTTATGTCGACAGACAACTTGGCTATCAACAATCTCGTTTTTGTCATTTATCTTAATATCGTTTGAGGTGATGTAATAATTTTCTTCATCGTCTGCTTGGAGATATATGATTTGATCAGTTATTTTCTTCTTATTGACTTTTTTATAAGGTGTTTCTAAGAATCCGTACTTATTTACTTTGGAATATAAGGCCATATAAGTAACTACGCCAATATTTGGTCCTTCAGGAGATCTGATAGGGCAAATTCTTCCGTATTGAGATGAAGAAATATCTCGGATAGAAAATGAAGCTCTTTCTTTTTCAATTCCACCAGGACCTCCTACAGTGATCCTTCTTAAATTATCCAGTTCCGACAATGGATTTGTTTGATCAACTATTGTTGAGAGTTGACTAGTTCGATAGAAAGAATTTATTGCGACAATTAAAGGTTTAGAATTGACAACTTGAGAAGGAGACACGCTAACTTCTCCAGCAACTAGACTCATCCTTTCTTTAATTTCTCTGCTTACTCTTACCATGCCTACCCTAATTCCGTACATAGCAATTAGTTCTCCAACAGTTCTTAATCTTCTATTGCCAAGGTGATCGATATTGTCAAACTTCCCTTGTTTATTTGTCAGATTGACAAGATATTTAATAGTCTCCAGGATATCCTCTTTTGTTAAAAGATGATTTTCTTTGTTAATTTCCAAGTTGAGGCCGAGTTTTTTGTTAATCTTATATCTTCCAACATCGGATAAAGAGTATCTTCTATGATTAAAAAATAAATTATTGATTGTTTCATAAGCATTATCCAAAACTAATGGTTCGCCAGGTCGGACCTTTCTATAGATCTCCAAGACAGCCTCATCTTTGTTTTTAGTCTGGTCTTTTTTTAATGTCGGCAGTATATATTTCTCTAAGATACCTTTGTCCAAAGAATTAAAGTACGAAAGTATTTGATTGTCATTATCGTTATCAAATAGCCTAAGGAAAACAGATGAAAGAAATTTTCGTTTTTTATTTACTTTCATCTCGATGACGTTATTTTTGTTGATTGTGATATCAATCCAAGCTCCAATGTAAGGTCGGATTTCCGCATTATAAAGTGTCAAACCTGTTGCCTTATCAATCTCTGCCGTGAAATATACGCCAGGAGATCTTACAATTTGATTAATAATTGCGCGTTCAATTCCGTTTATTATAAAAGTTCCTCTGCTAGTCATCCTTGGAAGGTTAAAAAAGTATACATCCTGCTTTTTTTCGTGTCCGGTTTTTTTATTAAGAAGCCTTAGTTTAAGGTAAACAGGAGTATCATAAGTGAGCTTCTTTTTTAGACAAAGTTCAAGCGGATATCTGGATTCGCCATAAAAAAGCCCATCAAAATAAAGAGTAAACTTCTTCCCTGTATAATCATCGACAGGGAAAAATTCTTCTAAAGTTTCTTTAAGAAGAACCTCATTGAAGTTTTTCCAAGATTCTTTTTGCACTTCAATAAGATTAATTTCTTCCAAGTTATCATGCTCTCTACCCAGGGTAAGTGATTTCCTGGGTATAATTTGGGGTTTGTCGGTTTTACTCATCTGCAAGAATTTATATAATGATTTCAATTAACAGCAAAAACCCCTCAAACGTTTATGGGGTTAAAAAAACTATTATAGCATACATTATGATTTTCTCAATGTCAAATGAAATTCATTTCCTTTCTTTTATAAAAAACTTTTTTGTTTTCGATGATAAGGCTGGTGAAAGGATGTTAATTTTATCCAAGATCGAATGAAGAGCTGCCTTTTTTTTATGGGAAGCAAGTTTTTGTTGTTCTGGGGGATTATTCTTTTCTCCTCTTTTATCAAATTCATCGACAAAAATACCAATTTTTTTTATAGTCCTTCGTAGCTCTTTTAGAACTGAAATTAATTGGATACCGACAACAACCATAAGTACAGTAGTTGCGGTCAGGACAACAGTTAATAAAAATTGAGTAGTATCCATAACTAAAGCTCTCCGGCTTTCACTTTTTCAGCGACCAAGTTATTAGCTCTTAAAAGTTCGCTATGCGAGGTGCCAGCATCAATCCACCAATCCAGAAGATCACATTCAAGAGACCCCTCTTTCAAATAAAAATTATTTAAATCAGTCACCTCAAGTTCTCCTCTATCCGAAGGTTTCAATTTTTTAATAAAATCAAAAACACGATTATCATAAAAATAAATTCCCGATTGAGCGATATCTGATTTTGGTTTAAGCGGCTTTTCTTCTATCGAAATTACTTTACCACTACTGTCAATCTCAACTACTCCATAATGTTTCGATTCCATTTTTGACATTCGTATTCCAAAAATGACGGCTCCTTTCTCCCTTTTTCTAAATCTGTCAATAGCCGGTTTCAAATTATAGCTAAATATATTGTCTCCGAGAACAACAGCTAACTTTTCATTATCCGCAAACTCCTTAGCCAATCCAATCGCATTAGCAATCCCGCCTTTAGGATTGTCTTGTATTGAGTAATAGAATTTTGCGCCAAAATCACTTCCCCCTTTTAATAGTTCGGCAAAGCGGCCGGCATGATCGGGAGATGTAGAGATTAAGATCTCCTTTACTCCTGCATTGATCAACGATAAGATCGGGAAGTAAATCATCGGTTTGTTATACACGGGCAACAAGTGCTTGTTTGTCACTAAGGTCAACGGTCGCAGTCTGGTAGCCAATCCTCCAGCAAGAACTAGTCCTTTCATGGAATTAATATTGTCTTAAGAAAAAATAAAATGGTAAATCCAATCAGGATATATTCTATCACAGTTTTAAGGTGAAGTCCATCTTCAGTCGAATGATGATATATTCCCCAAATAATATAAAATCCCGAAAAAGTTAATAGAGTTATAAATTCGAGCAATCGTTCACCGCGGAAAACATTCATGGCAATAAGAAAAAATACTCCTCCTGTTACCAGTAGAAGATAGTCATACAAATTATTTTGAATTTGATTTTTAATCAGATTTAGTGGTTGTTTCATACTTCTATATTATTGCGCCTTTAGACAAAATTATTAATCCGATGATAATAAAAACAATAAATATCAAATGGGCCGGTGTTTTTCCACCAATTCTAATAACCCGTAGTTTAACAACAAAATAGAAGTCCAGAGCAAGAGCTATCAGTAGAAACATAAAGAAGGTAAGATTCAAGTTAAAAGCAAATCTAGGTAATCCCATTTTCTTTGTTTCTACTTTATTTGCAAGGACAACCCCTTCGTTATCATTTCCTTTTGTCACGACGGAGTTGCTGGGTGTTTTTTGAGCTTCTGTATCGGGCGGTAAATTTGCGGTCTTTGAATCAAGTGGCCGGCCAAACATTTGGACAACAAGAGTAGTTTCCTCTCCGTTTAATATGCCGTTGACTATCGCAAACCCGACATTTGTGTACTCCGGTTTAAGAATGTTTTCTTTGTGGGTTGGCGAATTCATCCAGGCGGAAATGACACCGTCACTAAATAAAAAGTTTTTTGCTAAATTTTCCCCGGCATATTCATAACGGTAGCCTGATTTTAAGATAAAATCCCAAGGTGTTTTTCCTTCAGGAGAGAAATGAGCCCAGTAGTTGTTATTAAACATATCTTGAGCTTTTTGATAAGCGGCAGCTGCCAGCTCATCATTATATGTCAGATCGGCAAGATTATTTTTTTCCCTCTCCCGATTTGTCAGTTGAAGCAATTTTTCAGAAGTGATATCGGTAGCAAAGCCGAGAACATTTGTTAGGTTAACCTTTTTAAAGATAATACTCATGAAAAAGGCAATAAGGAGGTATATTAACAAAAAATCGGTATGAAGAGATTTTGGTTGATAGTTATTGTTTTCACTCGGAATTAGGAAGTATTGGAAGAATCGTTTTAATTTTTCCATATATAGATTTCATTTTAGATAAAACGGAGATGATAGTCAAAAGAGAATAGGATAGTGAAGTAAGACTTAATAATTGAGGTGTATTGGGTACTCGTCTTTCCGTTGTTATTCCAAGAATCTCTCCAGGTTCAAATTTATTTATTGGATTTTTTTTAGTTTGATTATCGACTAATGTTTTTAATCGTGTATCTGAGACAAATCGTTGCGAGATCCGGCTTGGCTTCAAAGAAATACTTCCGATTATTGATATGGTTTTTGTTGGAGATGGGTTTTTTGTTGGCGAAACCGTTTTAGTTGGTACTTGAGTCGGGTCACTACAAGTGTTATTCGGTTGTTCGTATGTAGGCTCCTGATTACAGAAGTAATCGTCGGTAATCGAAGTTCGACCAATTGTTTTTCCTTGAATAGGGCCATCATACTCAAAGCCGTCAACGAAATTTTTGTTAGAATCAAGCAGTCGAACGCTATCTTTGTCATTGTTAAACATAGAAGAAGATAGATTAAATACCTTGTAACCTTTTGAAGGTATCTCTAAAGAAAATTTTTTGGCAACCGACCCCCCGTTTTCCACATCATCGATAAACCAATTTGATAATAAAACGGAGTAATCGTTATCGTTATATAGTTCAACCCATTCGCTATCTTTTCCATTAGGGTAAACCATCACCTCACTGATATAGATATTATTGATTATTATCGGTGTCGGCGAGTATGTTGGAGTCGGTGATTCGTGATTTACCGATGTCAACGTTGGGAACAAGTTGGGGGATATACTTTCTGTGATTGAGTCGTTTCCAGTTGGCTCTATAGGATTGGTCGGTGTTGTTACAGTTATTGGTGTCGGATTTTGAGTGGGCGTCGGAGTTGGGATCTCGATCTGGACGGAAGGAAATACTGTATTTGAAGCGAGAGTATAACTGCAGCCGGGGGTGTATCTGTGGGCTTTTACAAAATAGGGGCCGGAATCTATATTTTCATCGGAACCGACTTTCAGAGGTATTTTTAAAGAAAATGTTTGTCCTTCGGCGAAATAGTAGCTTAAACAGTTGTCTTTTAAAGCGCCTATTTTGACCCACTCTTCTTTATCGTTTTTTTGATATCCAAAGTAGTCTGAATCCGGTTTCTGAAATGATACTCTAAAGTATGAACCACCTTTAGGAAGATCCGTGACATTAAGATTTACCAGTATTTCATCATCAACCGATCTTATTATTCCAGGTTCAACTTTTTCTATTTCAAAAGAGAAACTCGCTTTTACTTCCTTAGAGAAAAAAAGACTGATTGTTATTATAATCATGAAGAAGTATTTTTTCCAGTCCATAAAAAGATAGTATAAGAAGGTTTATTTTTTGTCTACGGACTATACGCTACAAAATGACCTTAAAAAATCCAATTAAACTAATATGTAACGACCTGTGTAATTTCAAATATACTGTCTAGAGAATATTGCGAAGAAAAAGATATCTTGTGGCCGTTGGCTATAAAGGGATCATTCATCAGATAATCTCCATTACTGCCGCTGACTAAAACTACAAAGTGAGTGCCTCCGTAAGCTCTCACTCCCACGACTACAGGTTCACCTGTTGAGAGAACAGAATCAATATTAGCGCGAACTCTTGAAGTTGTTAGTCCATCTGCTGAAATAGTGTATTGGAGGTAGGCGGGGTAATAGGATGCAAAATTATTAGGATTTGAGTTTATTGTTTGCGGCGTTACACTTCTTCTTCCTAAATGTGTATATACCATAGCCATAGAGGTCACTAAACAACCATCGCTTGCCAAAGTGTATCCGGTTCCATTAAGTGAGTTTGTACCCCATTGACTATCTCTCTGATTATAGTAACAACCCCAATCATCACAAACGGTTTGATTGCTTAAAATGGTAGCTCCGCCTTGGTTACTGGCATAAGTAGAGAAACTTGCAAGTAGGTTTCTTGCTTGTGTTAATAAGCTTTGGTAGGATGTTTCACTGTTATTTGTTTCAGTTAGTAGTCTCTGTTTCTGAACCTTCTGATTTGCAAGTGATATTTTTTGTTCCTCCAGTGTTCTTGTGAGCTCATCCAACTCAACCTTCTTTTCCTCTCGTAATTTTTTTTGTTCCTCGAAGTTAGATTTGGCTTGCTGAACCTGAATAAGCAACTTTTGGTTATTATCTCTTGTTGTTTTGACGTACTTTATTCCGTTTACGAGGTCATTAACATCCTTACTACCGAACAAAAGATTTAGAAGTGATAACTCTCGTTTCTTGTAGCCTTGTACGACCTTATCCAAAAGAAGTTCGGATAGCTGATTCAAGGATTGATCCAAGTTTCCGATCCGATTTCCCAATATGTCAATTTCTTTTGTGGTGGATTCAATTTTTTGTTCGGTGTCAATAATCTTAAGATTTGTTAAATAGGCTTGTGTATCCATATATTGAATTTGCGATGATAGGGTATTTTTTTGTTGACGGATTTCTTCAAGTTTTTGTTGATATTCATTAATTTTTTTTTGAATATCGGCTTCGGTTTGATTTGTTTGCGCAAATGAAGGATTGATAAAGATAAAAGATATAAATAGAGTAACCAAGACAAGAAGCTTTTTCTGTTTCATATCTCTATTATACTTCCAGATGTTTTCTTGTAGCAAGAAGGGATGATTAGACTGCACTTGTGCATCCGAAGACAAGAGATAGTACGAATGTCAGAGTGAGGTAAACAGGATTAAGCGGCCAGACCGTTAGTTTGAAAGATGAGAACTCAATATACAGATTCGGTATATCGCCCAGATAACTTTTAAGAAACGGATAAAAGTATAGTGTTATCGAAATCAAAACCACAAA
>MWSR01000041.1 GCA_002050095.1 Microgenomates bacterium UTCPR1 | reverse complement strand
AAAGTGAGACCGTCTGTTGTCATTATCTATCATTGGATCTATTTTTGGTTGTGTGGACGTGCAATATTTACATTTACATGTTATTTCTCCTAATCTTGAAAAACCTTTAAGTGGCGCTCTTCTAAAATCTCTTTGCAGATCTATATCAGTTAAAAGTTCCGGTATATACACCCAAGTTCTCTTATCTTTCTTTTTTGGACCCCAAGAACTTTTTTCTGAAGTATGCTTGTCTTCGATGTCGCTTTTCCTTATTGAAGGTTCTGGATTAATTGCTACAGATAATTTAGAGTTAGCAAAAAGTCCCAATGAAGATTGATCCAATTGAGCTAGCAGAACAGATTTATTTAATGTTAGTTCCGTTACTAATCTCGTCAATCCTAAAAGAAATTCTTTATTTGAACATGGCTGATTATTAGGTTTGATGAGCTCTGGTCGTAGATAATATGCGTTTACTCCTGGATAAAGGATTAATTGACTCAATAATTCATCAAGTTTCTTAGGGGTTTCTATTATTTTTTCCGAAATAGCTATTCCAAACAATAAAGGAGTGCTTGAACCAGCAAGTTGTCTCTTAGTTTCTTCAAACAAGTTAAAATTTATGTCCAAATATACATCGTCAACATCACTTATAAAAAAATACGGAGAAATGTAAATATTAGGATTAAATAATTTTTGAAAGTCTATCACATCTTTTACAAAATTCTTCAAAAAAACATGATTCAAAAACTGTACGGGCTTAACATTTGTACGCTTATAGTCCCTGTCTGCTAAACAGGCATAGTAATCAGGTAAAAACTGTAACTTATATGTAGAAGGATCAACTGCAATTCGCCACCCCATCTTTTGTAATTCATCAGCACGCACTAAATCCTTCGCAACAGATCGAACATGCTCTGAAAGAAATATCACTCCTTCTCTAATACTTGGATTATCTTTAGCAAAATCTGTAAGTATTTCCGAACCTGTTGTCCAATGTTGTAAATTCCACACTGCTTTGAATCCAGGCTTGGAGTTGGTTAAATATTCTACCGATTGAGGGTCGACTAATTTGAAAATGGCGGCTCGCTTACTGATTGATGTTTCCAGTCCTGTTGAAAGTAGTTTTTTTAATTCTTCATTAGTAAAATTAAATATCGTTCCTGAATTAATTGCGTTTACCATTACTTGTCTTTGATCTGGTTTCCAATCAGAATAAAACTTTATCCCTAAAATCATATTTAAGGCAACCACACAAGCAGAATATATGTCACTTAGTACCGTTATTTTTCTTTGATTCATAGGCACTCTATCCAACCCTAGTTCAATTTGCTCTGGGGATAAATATCGGGCCGGGCCTTGCTGTTTTGAAAGACTGGAATCATGATCTGTGAATCGTGCTATTCCATAATCTAATAAAGTAATTTCACCCTTATCGTTTATCTTAATATTTCCAGGTTTAATGTCTTGGTGAATAATCCCTTCTTCTCCTAATTTTAGGATTGTAGTAATTAATGGCTTCAAGACGCCTAAGACTTTCTCTTCTGATAAATTTGGATTTTTACGAATAAACTCGTCTAAATCTAATCCTTCGACAAATGGAAAAATAAAATACATTAGTTTAGTACCGCTCAAAAATATATCGCCTTTTTCGATATATGGAACCGTTCTTATATCTTTGCGTTTATTGATCCTGTCTAGGGCCTCCTCTTCTGAGATGAAATATGGTTCATCGTCTCTTCTAGCTGGTTTTATAACCTTTATCACACAATTATCACCATCAAGTAAGGTTTTATATGTCCAACTATTTGGACGATCAGTTTTTCCTAGAACAGAAATTGAGACTGGTACTTTTGGAAGTTGCTGTTCAAGTGTTTTTCTTACCAAATCAGAGTTTATTTTTGACATAAGAGACTAAATCATATGAACTTATAGCATATTATAGCACTGTGTGGAATTAACTTCTATTCTTACTAAGGTTGTGCGCTCATTTAGATTAATTTGTATTATTGTGGATAAGCTTATAATATTTTTGAGTTCTCCTTAAACTATTTTGACTTTAGAGTCATATTAGAAACTAAAATTAAAATACAATGTGAATTAAGAGAGCATTTTAGCAGTTTTCACACTTATCTCTATAATCCTATAGCTATCTCTATCGAAAAGAAAAAATTATAAGAGTTTCGAATATCAATATGCGATTGACAATCACCCAAGCTTACCTAAAACTGAGTTAAATAATTAAGGGGTATGTGAACAATTACAACCTAATAAGAAAATACTCTCTAGAATGAAAGTAGTTCGCCGGACTTTACTCCCAGCGCTTGCGCTATACGGTAAATTATTCTTAAGGAAGGATTTCTATCACCTTGTTCTAATAAGGCTATGTAAGTTCTGTGAACACCAACTGTGGCTGCCAATTTCTCCTGCGAAATGCCTTTCTGTCTTCTGATCTTTTGTAAATTTTCGCCAAACTTTTTAATAATGTGTGCATAAGGAATAGGAGCGATCAGGTTTCCCATGCCGTAAGTTTAATGAAGGTTACAGCTTGTATCTGCTGACAGCTTGTAACATATCGTTGACTTTATAGCCTTAAT
>MWSR01000065.1 GCA_002050095.1 Microgenomates bacterium UTCPR1 | reverse complement strand
GAAATTAATAACAAGAAATAAACTATAGAATACAAAATCGGTTATGAAGATTTTATGAAGATGAAATTAAGATTTATTATTTCTTTTTGCTACCCGTAGGCCATTACCAACCGCAATGAGTTCTGCTACTTCATGCACGGCAACGGCTATTGCAACACTTAGAATACCAATAAGTGCGGAAGGAACGAGAACAATCAGAATAAGTATGGAGAATATAATATTTTGTAAACTTATGCCTCGAGCCTTTCGTCCCAGGCCAATGGCATAAGAAATTTTGGTAAGATCATCGCCCATAAGTGCCACGTCAGCCGCTTCGATTGCCGCATCAGTACCGGCTGTTCCCATGGCTATTCCAACAGAACTTTCCGCCAGAGCAGGAGCGTCGTTGATACCATCTCCGACCATTGCTACCACGCCATATTCTTTTTTGAGTTCTTTTATGGCTGCTACCTTATCTTCCGGCTTGAGATCAGCTTTGACTTGATCAATTCCGAGCTTTTTGGCAATGGCTTGTGCGGTTACTTGATTATCACCGGTCAACATAACCACGGCCATGCCCATACCATGGAGCGTTTTGATCACCTGTTTGGCAACGGGCCGCGCTTCATCTCGAACAGCGATGATACCATACACGGCTTCATCAGACCCAACCAGTACTATGGTTTTTCCTTCCTCCCGAAGTTTTGTTATTTTAGATTCAAAAGAAGTCATATTAAGTTTTGTAAATAAATCTTTCTTGCCGACGTAAACTGTCCGGCCGTCTATAATTGCCTTTGTACCGAAACCTGACATCGCGACAAAATCAGAAGACGGCAAACTCTTTATGTCAAGTGACTCTGCTTTTTTAACGATGGCTTGAGCGAGCGGATGATTATCAAATTTCTCGATGCTATAGGCCAAGGCTAAAGTCTTTTTTTCATCACCGGAAACGGGGACAATATCAGTTACGACCGGCTTACCGAGGGTCAAAGTGCCTGTTTTATCAAATGCGACGGCCTTGATCTTTCCTAAATTTTCTAAATACGCACCGCCTTTTATAAGCACTCCCTCGCTTCCGGCTCGGCCGATCCCTGCGGCAACCGCCACGGGTGTCGACATGACAAGGGCGCAAGGGGCGGCGGCGACCAATAACACGACGGCACGAACACCCCACCCTGAGAGCGACGGATCCAATAAAGAAAATAAGGCAAGGGCAACCGCACTTATGAGAACTATTGGGGAATAAATTTTGCCAAACTTTTCAATAAACTGCTGGGTTTTGCCTTTCTTTTCTTGGGCTTCTTCAACCAAGTGCACAATTTTAGAGAGCGTATTTTTTGTAAAAGTTGCCGTGACCTGTATTTCAAGCACGCCCTGCTGATTGATGGTGGCAGCAAATACAGGCATACCTTCTTTTTTCTCTACCGGAATCGACTCTCCGGTAACCGGAGCTTCATTAATGCTTGATTTGCCTTTGACAATCGTACCGTCAGTTGCAAGCGACTCTCCGGGCCGCACTAAAAACACATCACCGACTTTGAGCTTGTCTGCAGGGATCATTACCTCTTTTCCGTTTCGTAAAATTCTCGCTTCTTCAGGGGCGAGATCAAGAAGTTTCCGTATCGATGCCCGTGTTTTAGCATAGGCGTATTCTTCCAGTCCTTCGGCCACTCCGTAAATAAATACCAGGAATGCGGCTTCGTCCCACATGCCAAGAATTGCCGAGCCGACGGTCGCCCCAAGCATCAAGAGTTCTATCCCAATTTCTTTGCTTTCGATAAATTCCTCTATACCTTCACGAGTCCAGTGATAGCCGCCGATGATAATGGCAAGAATATAAATTACGATCTCGTATCCGGAAGAAATAACGCTAAGATGTCCCAAGCCAAAGGAAAATAAAGTAAGCCCGCCGGCTATAAGGGCGTTACGCATTGGGGGATGTGCATACAGCTTACCATCAAATCCATCATGATCTTTTTCTTGATGAGACATATCTATTATTTCGCCTTATTGATAATGTTTTGAATTATTTTATCAACTTCTTTTGGTAAATTACCAAGATTTGCGTCAGGAAAAAACTGTGACAGAATAATCGGCCGCATACCGGAAATAAAAGTTTGTTTATTTTTAACATAAACATTTATCTTGCAGGGCAAACATAAACCAATTTTGATGTCCGCCTGAAGGACGGCATAGGCGCTTTTGGCGTTGCAAATCTCAATAATCTTTAACGGATCAATCTGAAAGTTTTTTTCTGCCAGAGTAGCGGCCACATCGTGGATGTAAAGGACACGAAATCCGGCTTTTTTTGTTTCTTCCGAAACTGATCTTACCGCCTCATCAAATGACTTTTTTGTGGTAATTGTATAGTCAAAATTATTCATATGGTTATTAAATCCTTTTCCGCCCGTTTTAGTAGCACGGCGTTTACAGCTACAATAATAGACGATAATGACATTAATAATGCTGAAAATTCTGGCCTGAGCGTTATTCCAAATTGCGGATACAAAACACCTGCGGCAATTGGAATTGCAAGAACATTATAAATACTTGCCCAAACTAGATTCTGTTTCATTTTAGTAACAGTGGCTTTACTCAAACGGATAGCCCGCAAAATATCAGCCGGATCTGATTTCATGAGAACTATATTGGCAGTTTCAATAGCTACATCAGTACCGGCGCCAATGGCAATCCCAATTTCAGCTTGGGCAAGAGCCGGAGCATCATTCACCCCGTCACCAACCATGGCCACAAATTTTTTTTCATTTTGAAGTTTTTTGACATAGTTCGATTTCTCTTCGGGAAGTACTTCTGAAAAAATCCTATTGATTCCTAGTTCTTTACCAATGGCTTCAGCAGTTTTCTTGTTATCTCCGGTAATCATCGCCACTTCCAGACCTAATTCCTTCATTTTTTCAATTGCCTTTTTTGCTGACGGTTTAATCGGATCGGCAACCGCAACCACTCCGGCAATTTTTCCGTCAATAGCTATCGCCATTAACGTTTTGCCTTGATCTAGTAATTTATCAATTTCATTTTGAATAAGAGGTGTTTCAATATTCCGGTCTTTCATAAGTTTCATATTGCCTACAAGTACGTGTTTATCATCAACTATGGCTTCGATTCCATGTCCGGAAATAGATTTAAACTGTTCGACTTTTTCAGATAAAATTATATTTCTTTTTTGAGCTTCTTCAAGGATTGCTTTGCTTAACGGATGACCTGATTTTGACTCAACCGAGGCATTAAGACGTAATACTTCATCTTTGATAAATCCATGAGCCACAACAATATCGGTAACTTTTGGCTTACCTTCGGTCAGAGTCCCAGTTTTATCAAGAACAACAGCTTGAATTCTTGACGTTTGCTCCAGGGTTGAAGCGTCTTTTATAAGAATATTATGTTTGGCGCCTAATCCTGTTCCCACCGCAACAGCAGTCGGGGTAGCCAATCCTAACGCATCAGGGCAGGCTACTACAATTGCCGAAACGGCAAACATCAGAGCCATAAAAATTTCTTTTCCAGCAAAAAAATACCAATAAACAAATGTTGCCAGACCCGCTCCTACTGCGAGAATTACTAAATATTGAGCGGCTTTATCCGCAAGTCTTTGACCGGGAGCTTTTGAATTTTGGGCAGTTTCAACTAACTTTACAATTTGAGCAAGAGCCGTATCTGATCCTATTTTTGTGGCCTTAAATGTCACCGACCCTGTTTGATTAATCGTCCCACCAATCACTCGGTCACCAATTTTTTTTAATACGGGGATAGATTCTCCGGTAACCAGCGATTCATCAATTGAAGTTTCACCGGTAATTATTTCGCCATCAACGGCAACTTTGTCTCCGGGTTTTAAGATTATTACATCGCCAATCATCACTTCCGCGGTTGGTAAAAGAAGCTCTTTTCCATTCCTAATTACTCGCGCTTGAGGAGGAACCAAATCAAATAAAGCCCGAAGAGCGTCGGACGTTCCTCGACGGGATTTCATCTCCATCCAATGACCAAATAAAACAAATGTAACAAGCATGGCCGCCGCATCAAAGAAAGTTTCTCCTCCAATAAATGTAATAAATACACTAAAAATATAGGCAGTCAATACACCAATTGCGATCAGGACCATCATATTCAAAGTTTTTTTTCGAAGGGCTTGATAAGCTCCCACTGGAAATATTGATCCGAATTTAAAGACAACCGGCGTCGTAAGAATTAAAAGCAACCAATTTATGGGAATTGGGGTCGGCAGCGATATTTTAAATAGACCGGTAAAAATGGGAGAGTATAAAATTATTGGAATTGTAAAAACTAAAGACCAAAGAAAACGATCCTTCATATCTTTTTCCATAGCTTTAGCTATCGACGGATCGGTCATGGCTTTTTCGTGATCAGTATGATTCATATTATTCATGTCATGTTTCATCTGCTTGGGTTCTTCATGTGACATTTGAGACATTTCCTCATGATTCATTTTACTGTGGTCCATAATTTTATCTTAATGTATTAACTGGATTTTTCCAAACGTCATTATGAATGATTTGAATGATCGTTCGAGTTTTTTTCCGTATGACCACCGTGATTCATCATAAACAGATGCATTAACGGACACAATAAAACTGCTCCAAATAAAAACACATTATTTAGCGGAACTTTAAAAATAAAAATAGCCACTAAAGCAAATAGAGCAATTCCAACACATATCTTTAAAAGATTATTCAAATTCATATTAAAGTTAAAATTAATAATTGATTTATTCTATATTTTGAAGCATGAAGATTTTATGAAGAACAAATTAGTTGAAAAAAATTAACAGATATCTTACACTTTGTAGTAGATATGACAAAACAAACAATGAGTAAATTGGAGCAGGAAGTAATGAATATTGTTTGGAGTTTGGAACAATGCACGGTGAGAGACGTTTTGGTTAAATTAAAAAGTAAAAAGCTCGCCTATACAACTATTTCAACGGTCCTTACTCGTTTACATGAAAAAGGAATGTTAGAAAAACTTGGAAAAGATTTTGCCATTATCTATAAACCCAAACTGCAAAAAAAAGAATACGGCAAAAAGCTTACGAGTCTATTCATGAAAACATTTTTTACAAATTTTGGAAATGTTGCTGCATCTTCATTTGCTGAATCTATCGAGGAATTGCCAAAAGATAAAAAGGAATACTTATTAAAACTTCTCAAGGAATATGATAAAAAATAAATCGTATGCAATAGTTTTAGGAATTATTTCTTTGAGTGTTATTGGTCTTTTGGTATCGGTCTGCCAGAAATATCTACCATTTCTTTTTCATTCTACAATTTACTATTGTCAGAATATTATCCGCACCGTTTCAGTTCAACTTTTACCAACTCTCGTAGGTAGACCGTTGTTTATAGGTTTACTTGCCATCCTTGGTTTGATTGGAATTCGATTTTTTACGTTAACATATAATTTTTTAAAAGAAAGAAAAAAATTCCAACATGCGACACTTTCTTATGGAGAACTTCAAAAATTAGCACGAGGACTAACAATTGAAAACCAAGTTAGAATGATCAAAACTAATAGACCGTTGGCTATTTGTTTTGGTATCTTCCGACCAAAGATTTATATTTCAACGGGACTTCTGAAAATTGTTAATTACAGTGAACTGCGTGCAATTCTTACCCACGAAAAATATCATCTGGACAATCGAGATAATCTTGTGATGTTGGCGGCATCTGTTGTTCAAAATCTCTTTCCTTTTTTTCCTATCATCAAAGACCTTATCAAACACTATCGAATACAGCGAGAGTTGGGAGCAGACGCATATGCCGTCACAGGTCACAATGATAATAAATATCTTGTCAGTGCTTTGGAAAAATTAATTAGATATGAACCGCAATATGCCTTCATTGGTTCATCAGGACTTGGTGTTTTTGATACACTTGAAACTCGCATTCGCTATCTTGTCCATAAAACGGAGTATCGGCCAAAAGTATCCATTTTAAATGGTGTAATGAGTGGGATTTTTCTGTTTATATTATTGATTCTTTCTTTCGTTCCGGTTCAAGCGATTGAACTTCATAATTCTGAAGGTGATGCTCTCATGACATGTGTTAGTAGTAATAAATGTTCTTCCATTTGCAAAGACAATATTAATAAGTCACTCCAAATGACTTCGATAAAATCTTCGCCGATTTCCAGTATTTTTTCTTATTGACATTTATTTTTTAATCTTCTACACTTTGTAGTAACCATAAAAATTATATGAATAATAAAACTCTGGTAATAATTTTAGTAATAATGACTGTCATTACCGCTTTTTTCAGTTGGCAAGTAATGTCTGATGGGGGTGGAATCACTCTTTCCACCGATCCGAATCCTCTTCAACCTGGACCGGCTATTTTTAATATCGAAGTCAAGGATAAAAACGGAAAATCGGTTGATAACGCCACCGTTTCGTTTGATTTGAATATGACCACCATGAATATGGGGGTCCAACAAGGAAGCGCAACCGCTCAAGGAAACGGACGATATGCGGCAAAGGGGAATATGACTATGAGAGGCCCCTGGCGGGTAAAGGTCGCGGTCACAATGCCGGACGGAAATTCTGAAAATAGAGATTTTATAGTAAACGTGCCATGAAAAAATAAGTAAATTATTTCTAATTATTAATTTATTATTTACATAATATGCCAAATACTAAAAGACCAAATGAATCGACCAGGCCTTCTGTTATATATTCCCAACCCAACAACAACGTCCTTTACATGATGATGGGAGTGATCACTCTTTTTCTCGTCTTTATGACAGTCAAGATGTTTTCATTAGAGAAAAAGATTAATTCCGGAAGCGCCAGTGCTCCTGCGGGATCGGCAGCTGTCCAGCAAGAATCACCAATCTCAGTCCCTAAATTGAAAGTCTATGCTAAGGAGTTAGGTTTAAATACCGGAAAATTTAATAAATGTTTGGATTCCGGTGAAAAAAAGTCATTGGTCGATAAGGATGCTACCTATGGCCAAAGTCTTGGCGTCCAGGGGACACCGGGATTTTTTATAAACGGTAAATTTTTAGGAGGAGCCTTTCCTTTTAGTGCGTTTAAAGAAATTATTGATAAAGAAATCAACGGTACAGGTTCTAACCTTTGCGCTGATTATACCGAAACCAATTTACAAGGTCAGTGTGACGAAACAGGAACAGATCAAGGTAAGGCATTCAAGCTCGTGGCCAAAGATATTGATGTAAAAAATATGATCGGTACAGGAGCAAAAAATGGTAAGGTGACCATTGTTGAATTCTCAGACTTTGAGTGTCCGTTCTGTATCAGGGCCTACCCAACTGTTAAACAAGTGTTAAAAGAGTACAAAAATGATGTTACTTTGTACTTAAAGCATTTTCCATTGACCCAAATTCATCCAAATGCCCAGAAAGCGGCTGAAGCTTCTTTTTGTGCTGCCGATCAGGACAAGTTCTGGGAATTTCATGATAAAGTATTTGAGGCAGAAGCCACAGGTCAAGGTAAGTAAAAAGGTAAATCAAGATAGTTAAAATCCCGCCTTCGTTAACCGACGGAAGACGGGATTTTTAACAATATGTTATTATTACAAACTGTAGTATGTTTAAAGATAAATTTGTTTTAGTTATTGCTATCTCAACTGTTTTACTCCTCATTGGCGGATTTATTTTTACCAGTAAAACTGGCTCGGCTTCATCTTTAAATCCAAACGATAAGAAATTACTTGAGGTCGTTCCCGATGATTATATTAAAGGTAATAAAAATGCTTCCGTGACATTTGTGGAATATCTTGATTTTGAGTGTGAAGCCTGCGCTTTTTATTATCCTTTGGTAAAACAACTAGCTGAGGAATTTAAAAATGAAGTTCGCTTTGTAAACCGATATTTTCCACTTCCGGGCCACCAAAATGGCTTACCTGCCGCTCTTGCGGTTGAGGCAGCCGGAAGACAGGGTAAATACTGGGAAATGCATAATATTTTGCTTGGAAATCAAAAGTCTTGGGGTGAAAAACAGTCTCCCGAACCGGCTATTTTTGAAAGTTATGCCAAACAAATCGGATTAAATATGGACCAATTTAAAAAAGATGTAAATTCTCCGGCCGTCCGGGATAGAGTTAATCGAGATAAGGATTCCGGCACAAAATTGGGAATATCAGGCACTCCAACATTTTATTTAAATGGTGAAAAACTTCCTAATCCCAGGTCTGTTGAAGATCTAAAAAAAACTATTCAGGCGGTCATACTTAAAGCACCTAAGCCCTCTAAAATAAAGTGAAGTCAACTTAAGTGGAATTCATGTAAGTGGGAGGGCAATTGTGAAAGTTGAACCATAATTTAATTTGCTTTTAACCTGGATTGCTCCTCGGTGAACCTCAATAGTTGCTTTTGCAATTGCCAGCCCGAGTCCTGCGCCAAATATTTTATTTGTTTTTGATCCACGGTAAAATCGGTCAAAAATATGACTAAGCTCCGCCTCTTCAATTCCCTGACCGCTATCTTTAATAGTGATAAGTGCGTTATTTTGTTCTTTAAGAAGCGCTATATGTACCTTTCCATTGTTAGAAGTATATTTAATAGCATTATCAATTATATTTAGAATCGCTCTTCCTAACCGATCTCTAAACCCTTTCATTTTGATATTGGGAGCAATGGAATAAATAATTTTAATCTGCTTTTTTAAAGCCAACTTTTGTCCTATTTCTATCATTTCATTCATCATTTCTGATAGATCAAAGATTTCTTTTTGAGATTCATTGGGTACTTCCGTCCAGGCCAAATCCAAGACGTCTTTTAGAGTTTTAGTAAGCTTGTCCGTTTCATTAATTGAATCTTTTATTATTCTCTTATATTCTTCATTAGACCTTTCCTTTTGCAGGGTTACTTCAAAACTACTTTTTAAAGTTGACAGTGGTGTCTTTAACTCATGGGCAACATCGCCAATAAATTGACGTTCCCTTTTAAATGCTTTATCCAACCGGTCAAGTAGTTCGTTGAAAGTTATTGAGAGTTCGCTAATTTCATCCTTACCTTGACTGGTTGTAATCCTATTTTCAAGATTTTTACTTGATATAAGTTTTATTTGAGAAGTGAGAAGAATTAATGATTTGGTAAATCTATAAATAATTATAAAACCCACCATTGACAATATCAGGAAAACGATAGCAAGTAATGTATTACTGTATGGTAGTTTATAAATATGTACCGTGAGAACAATAAAAAATCCCAAAAATAAAAGACTTAAGATGTACCAAAAAAATAAACGGTACCTGAGACTATTTCTAAGTTTTTTCATATTTTTGGCTTTTTATCTGTAATCATATAGCCGACTCCGTGCAAAGTATGGATTAGTTTTACTTTTTCTCCTTTATCTATTTTTTTTCTAAGCGTGCCAATAAATACATCAACCACGTTGGATAAACTGTCAAAATTATAATCCCAAACATGTTCAATAATTTGGGTTCTGGTGACAACTTCCTGTTTTTGGCGGATAAGCTGTTCAAGAATGGCAAATTCTTTAGGTGTCAGTTTGATTGGTTTTTTATTACGAAAAACCGTGTGTTTTAATGGGTCAACTTCAAGATTATCAACAGTCAAATTATTTGAAACCTGGTGGTAACTTCGCCTAAGCAGTGCGTTGATTCTTGATTTAAGTTCAGCAAATTCAAATGGTTTTGTCAGATAATCATCAGCCCCCGAATCCAATCCCTCTATTTTATCTTCAAGTTCACTCTTTGCCGTAAGCATTAGAATGGCCGTTTCTTTTTTTAAAGAACGAAGTTTTTTACAGACCTCAACCCCGCTCATTTTTGGAAGCATAACATCGAGAATAATAACATCATAAGTTTCCTGTTGTGCCAGATATAATCCCTCTTCGCCGTCAAACGCTTGATCTACTGCAAATCCATTTTCGGTCAAGCCTTTTTTGACAAAGTGTGATAACCTTTTTTCATCTTCAATTAACAATATTCTCATGGTCTTATTATACCCCACATCCGCCACCTTGCTTTGGCGGTTCTTGAATTAAACCTTTTTCAGCTAGCCATTGTTTAACAGTTTGGGACGCCGTTGCTGATGAATAATCTTTTCCTAATAGAACTTGTGCAGGAATATTTTTAAAAGATTTTCCTTCCTTGTTTTTAAAATATAAAGCTAGATCATAATAGTTACCTGGAAACCAAAAGGCATTAAAATATTTTCCTGCCTCATACATTTGATTTTCGGTAGCATTGTTTGATGCCATCAGCTGAAACACGGCCAAGAGGGCCATCCCGTGATTACAGTCCGGAAATGCCGTTGAATTATCACAACACGGTCGATAGACATTTGACGAAACTTTAGCAACAAGATCTTCCTGTTCTTTAGTTAAGGGTATCAAACTTGCTTTTGAATAATATTCCATGGGATTAGATTTTGCCAGTGACCATCCACCGGTTGAGGCAAAATTTCCGGCTTCTTTTAAGCCGCCGTATTTCACAATCTCTCCTTCATCAAGAATTTTAGATTTATTGGCTAACCCAACTGCCCAAAAAAAATTCAGAAGAAAGTAGGAATTGTCCCTGGTTATTTTAACTTTTTTATTAACGGTATTTTTTAAAATTCCGTCTAATTCGGCAGGTATTTTTTGCCCAGATTTTTCATATGTACTTTTGAATTTATCATAGTCGATTACACCAAGAGATAACATTTTTGGACCAAGGTCGCCAAATTTTGCATTGATCTCAAATCCTTTTTCCGGATTGATTTCATTAAACAAATTGTCTTTGGAAGGATCAACTTTAACAGTTGTTTTGTTGGTCGAGGAAAGTGAATTACTCTTTGTTTTAACAATTCCGGAAACTATTAACAACAAATTAATCGCCAAGCTTATTCCTAATAATGGAATAGCATATTGATTTAACACATTAGAAACCAGACCTTTTCGCTTATTCATATTATTTTATTGGTTCAGTTTTTGAACCATGTTTGAGTAATTTATAAAAGATAAACACAATAATTAAAAATACAGAAATATCAAGAATAGGATTTTGGAACCACTTTGCAATCTCAAAAACTAATATCCGTATTGATTTACTGTATCCATCCATTTGTTTCATCTGAATTTTGTTATAAAAGTTAAAAATTCCAATTAAAATTCCGGAAATAATAAATATAGATGCCCCTAAATATTTCAAAATGTTATATGTCTTTTGTCTATTTTCTCCACCTATTTTTTTAGAGAATTTTTCATATCCCAAAGATAAGATGAATAACGGAAACACGATTCCCAAAACATAAGCTAAAGAAACAATAATAGCTTGGAATATCGAAGGAGCTAATGTCGTTAGAGTTACTGCGGCAAATAAAACTGGCGCGCAACAAGAAGAAGTAAGACCTGACATAAGACCCAAACCAAAAACCGAACCAGCATTAATTTTCTTATCTAATTTAGGTTCTACATGGAAAAATTGCGGGATGTGAAAAATAGGTTTTAAGGTCATGATTCCCATGCCAACTAAAATAAATGCTCCAAGATAATAAATTTGCTTATGATAATCGTCAAGAAAAAAAACAAAAAATCTGAATCCTAAAGCAATCGGAATAAGAATAAAAGCCAGACCCAAGGCAAAAAGGAATGTATAGAATATGACTTTTCCTCGTCCGGATTTGAAGATTGTCCCGAGATAAGAGGGGAAAAGAAATGTAATACAACAAGGTGCAAACAAAGCTAACACGCCAGCAAGAAATGAGGCGGTCAGAGAAATACCGAACAAAAAGTTTGTATTCATTATTATTTTACAAATGATTTAACTTTAAAAATGAGTTTTGGATTTGATGGATCATTAGTAGAAATATATGCTTCTCTCCCGACAACTCCGTAAACCGGCATGACATATGGTCGATAGATGACTCTTATTTTTACTGTTGTTTGGGGAGCAATTTCTGCCACATATTCACTTTGGGCGTGCATACTAAATTCTTCGCTTGTTTTACCTTTATAAATAATCTGAACAACAGTACAACCGCAACTGGTCGTAATATTTGAAAGTTGTAAGGGTTTATTTCCAATATTTTTTATTACAAAATCTTTTGCCTTCTCTTCTGAAACTTTAATTGTTCCAAAATCAGCTGAATTTTCTTTAACTTCGACCATAGGTCTTTCCTTGTCAGAGGCGGAATACGAAATAATTTGGACCTGCTGTTTATTAGTACTTGCGAATAAAAAATATGAACCAACAATGGTTACCAGCGAGAAGAGAATGATTCCGATTATAAATGACTTAGACATAGTAATTTATAAAACTGGTAATTAAAGTTTGTTGTTTTTTATCGGTATTTTGGAAAACACAAGTACGAAGATGTTTTTCAAGAATTAATAAGTTAAGATTTTTTAATGCTCCCCTTACTGCTTTAGACTGTTGAATAATATCAAAACAATTATCTTCCCGTTCAATCATACTGACAACCAATCTCAAATGGCCCTTAATTATTTTTAGTCTTTGAATAATATTTTTCTTTTCTATCACGTTTATATTTTAGAAAAGGGTATATGAAGATTTTATGAAGATTATTTTTAAATAAGCTTTAGTTGTCTTTCGGCTAATCTAAATTTTGAAGTCACTCCAGCCAATATTTTTATTCTTTCCTCAGGTGTTCCGAATTGAAGAATATGAAGCAGGTAATTTTTCAGCATTGAAAGTTTGTTTTCTGAATAATTATTGTTTTGATTATTATTATAAATTTCGCTATGAGGAGTTAATTGAATATTAGGATATCTTTCTTTCAAAACTGTATCTTTGAGATGTTGAAGTTTATTTATTTCATTATCAAATTCCTCCATTAGAAATCTTGTTTTTAGTTTTAAGTTTGGAAGATAAACGATCAGTTGTTTTATCAATTCCTGTTCGGTGATATACGGTTCATCACAACTATATTTTTTAATACGATTACAGTGATAATAAATATGAGTATGGACTTTATTGTTTTTTAATCTTTTATATTTAATCTCAGCTGTAACTGATCCGCCACATGATCCACAAACACAAATCTTTTTGAAAGGAAATAATTGTTTATTCCATTGACGTGGTGCAACTTTAAGTTGAATCTGAACTTTTTCAAATATTTTCTTTGATATTAAGGGTTCATAAGTTCCTTTATAAAATTTATCTCCATATTTAAATTCTCCGTAATAAAATGGATTTTCTAAAGCTTTATAAATTCGACTCAATGGCATTCGACAATTATTTTTAGTTCTAAAATCCATATCGTCTAACCATTTCTTTACCATTCGTCCTGAATATCCAAGATTTGCAACTTTATTAAACATTTCTTTAACAACGGGTGCCTTTTCTTCATCAATAACAACTATTGATATTCTATTAGCTTTTAAAATATTTTTATACCCAATAGGAGCTGGTCCCGGCCTAATTCCAAATTCACATTTATTCCTAAGCCCTCTTTTAACATTTACACCTCGGTTATCGTTTTCCAATTTTGCCTGACTGCATAAAATCATTAGCAAAAACTTTTCATTGGGGTTATTGGAGAAAGATTGAGAATATGTTTTTATGGTATGTAATTTCCCTTGATCCATTAAGTCAACAATTCGTCCAAGATCTCCCGCATTCCTGCTTAATCTGTCCGGAGCCCATGTTAAAATCGCATTATATTCTTCCTCGTCAATTCCTTGTAGTAGATTATTAAATTCCGGTCTCTGCCCTGATTCTTTTGCCGAATGGCTTTCAGTAATTGTCGATACTATATTTAGTTTTTCCTTCTTTGCCATAGCCTTCATTTCACTCAGTTGTCCATCGATTGACATGGCTTGCCGTTCATCTGACTCAGAGCTCTTACGGGCATATAGGCAGAATTTTGGTTGATCTTCTAACATACAGACACAAGGTATCGGAACAGGAAACAAAATCAAGTCCAAAATACTATAATTATCTTATAAGTTTTATCAATATATGGATGACAGAGAATTTTCAGAATTTGATCAATTAAGTAGTATGAGCGATGAAGATTTAGAGAAAGAAGTAATTCAAGGAACAAATTTGCATATTCACATGTCAAAGGCATCTGTGGCAAAAAGAATATTAGAAAATAGAAGGCAAAAACAACAATTAGAATCAATAAAAAATGTTGAAAAAGTTACTCAACATTTAGACACATCCAACAAAGAGTTATTAGTAATAACAAGTAGTTTAAATGAAATAGTTAAAATTCTTAATTTTTTTAAAAGTCATTGGCTTCCCAAACAACCCCTATGGATCAAAATTTCTACATTTTTAGGAGGAACAATATTGTTAGGTATCTTATTGAATTTAATTGCGAGCGCTATTGCAAAATTTTGGTTTCATTGGTAAAAACAAAAAACCTCCCTTTTTAAAGGGGAGGTTTTTCAACTTAACAAATCTTATTCAAGTTTTACTCCTACTCCCTGATTAAACAGAGATCCTTTAAGAGTTAAAACTGGATTCTTTAGTCCATCCGGTAAATCAAATACCAAATCTCCAGTTACAGATAAACTTGGTTGGATCTGTTGTAAAAACAGATCTACTTGCCCTTGAGATAGACCTTTAGCAGTTTGACCGTCAATTGATCGTTCAAACTCTCGACCTTGGTCATCTTTTATTTTAGCCATTGAAGCATCAAATGTCGTTGTCTTGTTTCCTTTATTCTCAATTTTGACAGTGACTACATAAAACATTCCTTGAGCTGTCTTTTGAGTAAATGAGTTTCCAAGTGTCTTTGATTTATCAACGCTTAATACGGTGAAAGCCAAGTCTCCATCTTGAGCGGTTTCATTTAATCCTGCTATTTTTGGAGCTTCATTGGTTTTATTACTTGTTGTTGTTCCTGTTTTACTTGTAGATCCTCCCTTGTTTCCTGACAAAGCACCAATGACTATTAATATTAATACTATTATTCCGATCCACTTTAATATTTTTTTCATTTATATATTTTCACCCCCTTTCAGCATGAAATTATTCATAATTTCAAAACACACATTTAATACTTAAGGGGATATATAAACAAAGCTCCCCGTCAGCCGGCTTGCGCCCATACACCTTTCGGCATATGACCCTTGCAGATAACTGAACGGAGAGCTTCCGTTTCTGCAAGGGAATTTACTGCCATGCCCGACAAAAGTCGAGTTTAGGCAATCCTAATTGTCAAATTAATTATATCACTATCTTATTATCGCTTTCTACCTATAAGGTATCGGAATGAAAATTAAAATCAAGTTTGGAATACTATATAAAAAAGAATGTTCCATATTTAGCTGTAATGTAATTTGATTGAGTCATAGACTCAATAAAAAACTTCAGCTGAGATATAATAGGAGACATATGAATAATGGCTATAAACAGATTTCTCTTCTTCCTTGGTTGGAACTTGAAGACATTCAAATTGGCGATGCTATTTTTTGGAAATATAACTCTACTTCAATAAAAGATACAAATATCAAAAGCTATGTTGACAAGTATGCAAGGTGCTATATAGATAAGCATTTGAAGCCAGTAAAAACAATTGTGATTGCTTCATACAAAGATAAAAATTATTTTGAGCCTTTGTCCGATGAAGAATATCAAAGTCTGAATTTTGCTCGTGATATTTTATGTTTTTTGTGTATTTCTGAACAGTCGAAAATTGCTTTGGCAAACAATAATTACAGTATGGGTCCACCTAGTGCTGATATATTTGATATGGTTTTTCAGAATTTTGTTCCAGGAACTGAAGATATTGCTGTAAAATCTGGAAGTGTAACGAGTGGTGGTTGGACGTTAAACGAAATTCATTTTCAGGAACCTTGGTCCACTAGTGGTTTTTTTAAAGGCATACATAGGTATGTTTATATAGCTATTAATAAACTTTTGGTTTCTCGGCAACATGAAGACTTTAAAAATAGATTACTACGTTCAACAGAGTGGTTTCGGCTAGCTCATTTAGAGAATGGGGCAATCTCACCTTTCTTTAGAATCGTAATGATGGCCACAGCATTTGAAATTATTTTTGACGTACCTAATATTCCTGATAAGAAAAGATTTCTTGCAGATAAAATAGATCAGACATTGGCTCAACAAGGGCACACCCAAGTTGCAAGAACTTATGGTAATAATAAGGAAAGTAAAACCAGAAGTGCCACCGCATGGTGGATGTGGGACTTTTACAAATTAAGAAATTCAATTGTTCATGGTGACAATATTCCATTAAGTAACCTTGTTTATTCTAACTGGATTACGCAGACAATAGTATCAGATATGATTTTCTACGCGTATATTATATATCTCTTACAAAAATATGGATGCTTTAATGACACGCAAATAGTTCCTGATTTTAGTGAAGTTTATAAAATATTAGATTGGATTAAATAATTGATTAAAAATTGAATTCTCGCCATTGGTTTAATTTTCCTTCGACAACAGATAAGGCTCCAAGGCTTTTCTTATTTGCTAAATCTTCCAAATAACAAAAATCAGGTGATTTATTTATATGAATATTAATAAACTCAACTTTGGAAACTAAATATTCAAAAAAATGAATATTGATTCTTGTTAATCCATCTTCAAATTCTGGATATATTAGATGAAATGGTTGAGGTTTTTTTGCTGTAAAAAAACCTACCTTAATGTATTTAGTTTCGGTATCATTTAATATTTTCTCCCTTACATGGTTGAATATAGGTTTATAAATTGACTTACCCAAAAGTAAAGATAAATATTCATAGGCGATTAATAATACCGTAGAATCTTTTACGATATTATTTGACGTTAGATCTAACTGAAATTTATCTGCGTCCCATCTGACAATTGAAAAACCTTCAGTTATCTTTTCCAGTTTATTATTGGGAGTTTTTTCTATTTTTTCTGCAATCTTTTTTGCTTCTTGAATACTTTTACCATGGTCTTTTATTAGTTTACTTTCAAAGTATCCAACAGCATTTTGAGTTGGTAATACTTTCCAGTTTTCATTCTCTTGAGCAATTATCTCGATTTTTGATTTTCTTCTAAACGCCTTAAGAACAGTTCCAGCAGGGCTCATAGTTTTATATAACTGTTGATCTTCTACTGACTTATGGATTTTTGGCAACTCTTTACGTAATAGATAAGCGGCATGTCTTATGTAATAATCAAATTTTAATTGCGAATATAAACGAGCGCTAATTCCATGATTACAGTTATTGCAAAGAATTATTTCTTTTAATCTTCCTCCTAAATAATCTGGAATTATATGTTCTGGAGGAACATTTGCTTCCAATTTTGAACCACAAAGTATACATTTTTCAAAAATAATTTTATTCACTATTAAGGTTTGAGAATTTGTAAATCCTCATATATTTTGCTTGAAAGATTTTTTTCAAAACCATATACATTTCCAATCATATAAGTTCCGTTCGCCATGGGGATATCTGTTTGAAATCCGATTAAACAAGATAAATAATAAAGAATTAGGCATGGTTCGTTTCCACATATTTTTTGAATCATCGGTAAATTATTTTGGTAAAACTTATACAAAGTAGCATCTAAAAAAGCCATAGCGGTTTTTTCATCTTTAGAATCTAAAATAAAATCTCCACCTAAAATAATTTGATCCAATGATAATGCTATGGTTGGAACATCGGTCCCATTTCGTGTTTTTTTAAGCTGCTTTAACGCTTTATGAATATTTTTTTCCAAAGATTCAAATAAAAAAGGTCTTTTACACTCGATGTTATATGTAAAATTATTAGTTGATAAAACTACGTCGGGATTAGGATTTCCTAATTTAGATTTCAAATTTTTCGATTGAAAATAGTGGAATAAACTCAACTCAAAGGCGGTATTTCGGGATCTTGTGTTTTCTACGGTTTCTTCCGATAATAAATACGTCCCTTTAATTAAATCTGATAATTTTGTTTTTACTAAAACTGGATCTTGACTTGATTTTAAAAGCGATTCAAAAATATTTTTAATTTCCAAAACGTAAAATTGGCTGTAATAGTATTTAGCTTTGTTTTTTTGAATAAGATTATGGAAGGCTTCTTTACTAATATTTCTTGTGGTTTCAATTTCATTCAGATAAACGAAATACTGATGAATTCGGTTAAGGTCGTGATAATTTACTCCATAAAAAGAAAATGCCTGCTTTATTTTTTCTTCATATCCAAGTAAATCTAAAAATTTAAATCGTTGCATATTTACTAGTTCCTTTCTTTCTAATTATAGATTAGTTTTTGGAATATTATTCCAATCGACCTTTTCAAAACAAATAGAGTAAAGATGGAGAAGATTTAAATTCTTAATGGTTGCTTTCACATAATTTAAGGAGTTTTCTTCCAAGTTCCGATCAATATTTAGACCTTCAAAATCCAATTTCTGTTTCATAAGGGCAATAAAATTAGGATGATTACGGTCGATAATAAGCGAAAAAACCTTGTCATAACAATAATGGTTTTTATCGATTTTTGATTTAAAAAGTTCCTGTTCTTCCTTTTCTTCTTCACTTAGCTCCTCCGTGGTAAACAACATCTTGAGAGACTTTAGACACTGCAAATCAGATAATTCAAATAAACCTCCAAGATAATAATTTAAGATCAAAATGTCGTCGGTTACCATAACCAAAAAATTAAATACGGAAAAAAGTGACTCAAGAAGTTCTGAATATGATAGCCGTTTTTGATTTACATACGAATATCCAACAAAGTCATATAGTGTTCCTTTGATTTCTTCGTTATTTCGGGATTTTACCAAGACGTCAACAATGTTTTCCGATTTAAAATGCCGAAGTTCATTTATGAGTGCCAATCCTTTATAGCCAAATTCTATACACCCGTCATCAAAATTTGAAAGCAAGTTGGCTGCCCATTTATATCCGTCATACGCTTGTCCCTCAATTTCTGAATGAAACGTTACTATTTCTTTTAACTGCCCTTCAGTGATAAGCGGCGGAAAGTGTTCATTAACTAAATAGGGATTTATTTTCGTTTTATTACTTAACACCCTTTCCATTTGATCTTTCCAATTCAGGCGTTGGATACGAATCGTCTCCATAGGTGATAAAATTCTTTTTGTGGCGATTTTGTCAATCAATGATTTGTTATCCATATGGTTATCTCCTAAATCTATTGAATTTATTAACTTTATTGCGGAATAAAACTTCATTCATGACTTTAGCTTCAGCTTTTCTCGTTACTACATGTTCCGCTTTCATTTGGGCTAAGAAAAGTTTGAGGATAAATTGGGCGTGATTCTCACTGATTTTTCCACGTAGTGCATAGCTTGTCAAAAGTTCTTGACCCTGGGAAAATGTGTCAAAGTTATAAAGGAGAGTTGATAACTTTTGAATTTCCTCATCGGTTAAATAAATTCTTTTATCATTTATTTCCGGATCAACATTATTTAACCAGTACATGACTGCTGTCAAATTGCCACTTTCTATAAGGTGGACAAGCTTAGTATAAGCTAGATCTGTGACGTCTTTTTTGCTTTCCTGGATATTTTCATAAGCTATCCGTTTGAACTCCACGTCTTCCAAAATCCACCTGTAAAAAGTTTTGCGATCTATGCCGACTGCCCGGCAGGCCGAGGAGATAGTAAAGTTTTTCGTTAATCGATCCAATAATTGTTTTTTTATTATTGTTTTTTGTTCATCTGTCATAAGACAACTTTCTCAACTGGTAAATTAGGAAAAATATTATGGAAACGGTTAATTATGGTTTGGCAATATTGTGGTGAAATCTCTGTCATGACGCAAACTCGCCGGGTTTGTTCACAAGCTATTAAACATGTCCCACTACCGCCAAATCCGTCCCAGACAATTTCACCGATGCGACTACTATTTAAGATGAGGTGACGAATTAAAGGAATAGGTTTCATTGTCGGGTGAAGTTTGCTTTTTTGAGGTTTAGGAAAACATAAAATTGACTTATCTTTACTTTTGAAAAATTCATGTTTGCCAAACCATGCGTAAGCGATCAGCTCGTGCATTGGATTGTAATCAAGTCGGCCTATTACGTTGTGGTTTTTTGCCCAAATTAAAAGTTGGGAAAATTTACCTCCTTCGGATTCGATTGCTTGCTTGACTGCAAATATCATCCGGTCGGAATTAAAAACATAAAAACTATTTGGATATGTTAGATGAGGATGAATCGCCTTAATCCAGTTTCGGGTAAACTCCAGGTATTGTGCCTCTGACTGAAGATGATCATTGATAATCGGTGTGTCATTTGAAAGTTTTGCAAAACCCTGTTTCCCCTCAACAGTTCCGCTCGCGTAGGGCGGATCGCAAACAACGCAGTTAATTTTCTGACCTTGAAGTATTCTTTCAAGTAATATTCCATCTTCAGCTTTTCCGCAGCCTAAAAAATGTTTGCCTAACTTAAAAATATCGCCTTCGTTAACCGAGTTTTTTTGGCTTAATGCCGGTAAGTTGTTCATACCTTAAAAGAGTAAGATCGACAAAGACGGGGTCGATCTCAATTAATAATGCCCGTCGTTTTAGCTGTTCAGCCGCAATAAGTTGAGAACCACTACCACCGAAGGAATCAAGAATATAATCGTCAACTTTTGTGCATCGACGTATGGCTTTTTCGTAAAGTTGGGGAGGTTTCATTGTTGGGTGTTGATATTCCGTCGCAGGCAGTCTATCAACTAACCAAATATTTAAAAGATCCATAATGTCATCGGCCGACCTATTACCTGAAGAGACTTCTTTATTTTGAATTTCGTTTAAATTGCGGACATTTTCATTAAGATATGGTTTTCCCTGGGTTCCATAAACACAGTATTCTGTCATTTTATTGAAAGCAACTTTGGCTGTGACCGACTGGTTATTTTTTATCCAAACACATAATCTTTTATTGTTAATTTTTAAAGCTTGATAAAGTCCCTGCAAGAGCCAGACGTTTTTTTCATCGCACCAATAAAATACGTGGGTATCAGGATTTGCTACCGCCAAGGCATTTTCTAGTGAAGATCTTAAAAATTCTAGGTATTCTTTATCACTTCGATTATCCTTTTCCTGTCCGCCGTAATTACTTTTACCGCCAACTCCTTTTGAATAATTTAAATTTATTCCGAAAGGGGGGTCTGAATTTATGTACGACACTTTTGTGTTTCCGACCAATCGTTTAACAACCTCAAGGTCAGTGGCACTTCCACAAATTATCCGATGATTTCCAAGTTGGAACAAATCGCCTAACTTAGCTATCGGGTTTTTCTTTACCTCTTCAAGAGCTTTATCAACATCAAAAAGGTCATCTTCAACTGCTAGTTCGTTATCCCAATATTTTCCTAAATCTACTTCGTCAAAACCAACTTTTAACAAATCGTCAATTTCATATTCCTTTAATAACTGCCAATCCCACGAACCTTGATTGCGATTTAATCTCAAGTTAAGCTCCCTTTCAAGATTTTCATTCTCTATTTTTATGTAAATAACCGAGACTAACTTTATTCCTAGTTTTTTATAGATACTCAACCTAAAATTTCCACCTATTACAATTCCTTCCCGATTAGGCGCACAGTTAACAAGAAGCGGACTAACCATCCCAAATTTCTGAATACTTTCAGTTAACTGTCTTTCCTCAACGGCTGACCATACCCGAGGATTCTTTGGATAAAATTTTAATTTATCAATCGGCACCATCTCGATCCTGTTTGTTAGTTCGGGAACAATTGAATTTATCATATGCTCTAATTTTAATTTAGAGCAATAGGACAAGTAAATGAGTAGTTAAATGAGTAAAAAGATGAGTAGAAACATGAGTAAAAGAGGTTAATTGATTTTTCTTGTCATGTCCTTCTGTTTTGCTTTTCTAGGCTTTCTTATATATTGCGTTAATGATATATCAATATACTGACCAATGGCCCGATCTCGTTTTATATTGAGTTTCAATTTATTTTGTTTCATCAGAATTTTTTTTAAATCACCAATAACACGATCTCGTGCCTCATAACCGCATTCATATGGTCCAATTCCGATAATCTCATCTATTGCTTTATCAGGAATAGCTTCTTTGAAGTCTGAACGAATAAAAAGTTCAAATGTTCGTCCTACCTCGGATTTTCTAGTAATGCCGGAAATATATTTGCCTTCCGCCGTAAAACCTTTACCTATAATCTTAACTGCAGTTGGTGGAAGCTCATATTTTCTTTTGGGGGAAGGAAGGGGTTTATGAATAATATTTGGCTCATCGGGTTGAACAAAAATACGAACCAGTTCTGATTGATGGTCAACGGTCGGAATTGTCGTTCGTGGCATTTGGATAAGAATGTAGATTTGCTGAAAAGCTGCAACACCTTCAAACAGTTTTTTTAACTGTTTGGCAAATTGCTGCTGTTGTTCCATGATTTTTTGAACCATTCCCGTCACCGATTTAGCTGCCTCTTCGTATGATTGTGCCAGTTTACCCACTGCTTCGGCAGCTGCCATCATTTGCTTACTAGTTATGACAATAAATTGATAGGCCTCCTGCTCTTTTTTAGTCAATATAAAGCCTTCCTCGGCTCTTTTGGCGATTGCACCTATTGAATTTTTCGTATAAGTAAGTTTTGGCATGTCCCCATTATACATCTCGTAGTTTATTCTTCAAAGAGCTTGTTTTTCTCTTTTTATATGTGTGGCATTTGTGGCATTTTACTTACGGATTACAGGATAAAAGCTCCAAGGAATGTTCTATAATACTAGGTAAGTATCCTGGAGAAGGATTGACGCTATAAGGATTAATTAATTCCAGACCCAGGTGCTCCGCCAAGGTTTACATTCAGCAAAAATAAAAGATGTTGTCCCGACGTTTTGTTTGAGTCAAATGTAAAACTTACCCAATTAAGTTAAGTTTATTGTATATTGTGGTACAATAGGCATATATGAATAGAAAAACACTTATTGCTTTAGTGTCCATATTAATTTTCGGAATTATCTTTGCTGTAATATTCACCAACTTAAGAAAAAATCATTCTTCTCAAGATTCCAACTCGAACACTGCTGCCGTTTCTTCAGATAAGAAAAATATCATAGACTTTTTATTGCCGGATTTTCCTATCAAGGAAGTTCCTCTTTTTAAATTAGAAAAGGTTAGTTCGAGTCATATTTTTGTAAACACAGATCCAAAAAACAAGTCTGATTTTGGAGAAACTAATTACGCCTATTACAATGTCGTTCTTTATTCCGATTCTACTAAAGATGAGTTTTTGCAATTTTACAAAAATCTATTTGATAAACAAATTACCGATAACTACGATATGCCGGACACAGTTAAAGGTAGCATTGGACAATACAGGATAGCCGTTAGTCATTACGACGTTGATAAAACCGGCTATATTCGAGTTTATTTACCAAGTATTAATGACAAAAGGATAGATCCTTACTTTACCAATTTCCCCAACATTCTTACTGTAAGCCCAGAGCTTGTCGAACACGAGAAATCTTACGGATTATTAAATCAAAAGGGTGGTGAAATTGAATTTAGGAAATACTACACGGTCATTGATAGCGGTGATGCAAACGGAGACGGTAAAGATGATGTTGATGAGTTTGCGAAACTTGAAACAGAATATCAAACACAATATCAATCTAAGCCAGATTATTCTTATGATAACAAGACTGGTTTAATGAAATTCAAAGATAGAGATTATCAAGTGACTCTCGCTATATCAAGAGATCATAGCCGCATCTATCTGATGATTAGAAAAGGCATGAATAAATAGTTTTCAGGTGAGATTTTTCAAGATGAGCGTTTCCTTCAGGATGCTTTTTTGTTTCTTCTTACAATATTTCTAATCGTATGGTGGGAAAGATTAATACGGTGCGATGGGTAATGCTAAATTCCCTATTTATTATTTATTACTGCAAATCTCCTTTAGCGCTGTTAATTCCTGGAGTTATAAGGTAAAAGTTACAGGATGAGTCATAGGTCGGCGATGTAAACCGACTTGATATTTACAAACTCCTTTATCCCCTGCTCCGAGAGTTCGCGACCAAATCCCGACGCTTTAATTCCGCCGAAAGGCAATCTTGGATCGGATTTGACAAGCGAGTTTACAAAAACGTTTCCCGCTTCGATATTTTTGATAAAGTATTCGGCTCTTTTTCTTGACTTAGTCCAAACTGCTGAACCGAGACCATACTTTGTGTCGTTAGCAACACGAACGGCATCTTCATCATCTTCAACAACAATGACCGCGGCAACCGGCCCGAACGTTTCCTCGCAGTATACGGGCATCTTTGAAGTCAGATTGCTTATAACGGTTGGCGGATAGAAATATCCTTTTCCCTCTATCCTTTTACCGCCGACAATAACTTTTGCCCCCAACTTAATCGACCTTTTCACCTGATTGTCGATTGTGTTAACAATTTGCTCGCTGGCGAGGGGCCCGATATCGGTCTTCGGGTCGAGAGGGTCTCCGACTTTTTTAGACTTCATTTCTTCGGAAAAATATTTAAGAAACTTATCGGCGATTTTTTTATTGACGATAAATCTCTTTGCAGCGATGCAAGATTGACCTGCGACAATTAATCTGGCCCCGGCCCCCACCTTTGCCGCTTTCTTTAAATCGGCATCCTGACAGATTATAAACGGATCGCTTCCGCCAAGCTCCAAGACGGTTTTTTTTATCTTCGATCCTGCCAAAGATGCAACGATCGATCCTGCTCTGTCGCTCCCGGTAAGACTGATTGTCTTTATCTGTGGATGAGCGATCAAAATTTTTGTCATATTGGAATTAATCAAAAGCGTTTGAAAAGTATCTTTAGGTATGCCGGCCTTGATAAATATATCTTCAATTGCCAAGGCGCAGCCGGGAACGTTAGATGCGTGCTTTAACATAACCGCATTACCGGCCATCATCGCCGGAGCGGCGGCGCGAAAGACTTGCCAAAAAGGGAAGTTCCAAGGCATTATCAAAAATATCGTTCCTAAAGAATCAAATCTAACTTCCGAGCGGGAAGCATCCGTTTTTATTGCTTCCGACCGAAGATAGGTTTCGGCATTGTTTGCAAAGTGCCGACAGGCAAGAGCACTTTTTTTTACTTCGGCAACACTTTCGGTCAGAGTCTTTCCCATTTCGGTAGTTATCAGTTTTGCATACTCGTCAATATTTTTTTCCAAAACATCGGCAACTTTAAGAAAATATTTTGACCTTTGGGCGAAAGTTATTTTCCGCCAATCAAGATAGGCTTTTTGAGATCTGTCGATTCGCTTAAGGACTTCGCCTTCAGATAGAAGATCGTAGTTTTTTATCAACTTTCCGGTTGCCGGATTAAGCGATGAAATTTTTGCTGACATATGGTTTAAAAAAATTTATAAGTGATTACAGTAAACAGGTTTTCTTTTTTAGCTCGTCAACAAGGATTTTCTGATTATCTTGATAATCGATCGGAACGGATATTAGATGAATTCCTTTTTGGTTTATAACTTTTTTCAAAAGTTTTTCCAGTTGACCCGATCTTGAAATCTTGTAGCCTTTGACACCGTAGGCTTTTGCATATTTTTCAAAATCAGGGTTATTAAAATCTAAACCAAAGTCGTCGAGACCGGCGGCCTTCTGTTTCCACTTAATCATTCCATAACCGTTGTCCTCCAAAATTAAAATGACCAGATCAAGCCCTAAACGTTTTGCCGTTTCAAGATCTTGTGAGTTCATCATAAAGCCTCCGTCTCCACTAACGCAAAGAACTTTTTTTTGAGGGAAAATGATTTTTGCCGTCATCGCACTTGAAAGACCCGCTCCCATCGTCGCCAAAGCATTGTCCAGTAGCAGTGAGTTAGGACAACGGGTTTCGTAACTGCGAGCAAACCAAATTTTGAACATTCCGTTGTCAAGGGCAACAATATCGTCGTCTTTCATCACTCCCCTAACCGTTTTAACAACCTGTTGAGGAGTATATGGATAGCGACCGTCTTTGACAATTGATTTAAGATTGTTTTTAAGATAGTTCCTCAACTTCATAAAATATGAGAAATCCCAGTGGGGCTGAATTTTGATTTTTGAATTAAGCTCTTCGATGGTTGTGGCAATATCACCGACAACTTCAAGTTGAGGAAAGTAGATATTATCCATTGCCGCACTAAAAAAATTAATATGAATCACTTTCCTTGAGTCGGATCGTTTCATTAGGAAAGGTGGTTTTTCAATAATGTCATGACCAACATTTATCACCAAGTCGGCTTTATTTAAAGCACAGTGAACATAGTCATTGTCGGATAACGCAGCCGTTCCGAGATAGTATGGATTCCTTTCGTCAACTACTCCTTTTCCGATCTGGGTCGGTATGAACGGGATGCGGGTTTTGTTTATAAATTCGGTTAATGATTTTGAAGTCCGTTTTCTGTTCCCTCCCGCTCCGATGATTATCAACGGGAATTTTGCTTTTTCAATCATTTTGACAGCCAAGTTGAGTGCTTTATCTTCGGCGACAGGACGGCGTACTTGGGTTACCGGGAAAGGAGATCCGTTAGTTTCTTCGTCGGCAACATCTTCGGGTAGCTCAAGATGGACGGAACCCGGCCTTTCTTCTCGGGCAAGGCGGAAGGCTTCTCTTACCGAAGCGGCAACGGAATTGGCGTTCACGATCTGCTTGGAAAATTTAGTAACCGGTTTAAAAAGTTCAACCGTATCGATGATCTGGAAGTGACCTTGCTTATTTTTTTTAATTGGTTTTTGACCGGTAATAAAGACGACGGGCATTCCTCCTAAAAGACCAAAAGCGGAAGAGGTTATGGCGTTGGTCGCTCCTGGGCCAAGAGTGGTCAGACAGACCCCCGGTGATCCTGTTAATCGGCCAACGGTAGCGGCCATGAAACCGGCTGTCTGTTCATGACGGGTAACAATGAACTTTATTGTCGAGTGAGAAAGCGCTTGAAGTAAAGCAAGATTCTCTTCACCAGGGACACCAAAGACGTACTGCACTCCCTCATTCTCAAGGCTTTTTACCATTAGTTCGGCGGCATTCATCGTTTTTAATATAAAATTTTTAGCAAATAGATTTTACTACCTTTAAAATTTTTTATCTATGGATATTTGGGATGATAAATACACTATTAATTATTATTTATTTTTTATTACTATAAATCCTTTTTAGCGTTGGTAAGACCTGGGACTGGATCCCGACTTTCGTCGGGATGACGAGAAAGGAAGTGGGATGACGGGGGTTCACCGCTTTGATATTGATTTTTACCAACGGTTTTTATTACAATATTACAACTTAACTATTACTACCGCAGTAGAAGATAGTCTTTAAAAATTTAATAATTAATTTATTTTAAAATATAAAACGGTATGAAAAGTATTTTAGTCAGCGGAGCCTTTGGTTTAGTTGGTAGCGAGTTAGTTGTCGAGCTTCAAAAAAAATACGGAATTAAAAATGTCATTGCCCTACAACGCAACAAATTTCATAATGATTTTCAAGGAATTGTCGAAAAAGGAGATGTTCGTGATTTTAAATTTATCGAAGGATTGGTCAGAAAATATAATGTCGGAACAATCTATCATCTTGCCGGCTTGCTTTCGGTCGGTAGCGAAAAACAACCGGATTTGGCGTGGGATATAAATGTAAATGGACTGATAAATATCCTGAACTTATCCCGTAGATACAAAATCAAAGTTTTCTGGCCAAGTTCAATCGCCGCGTTTGGTAATACTACCCCCAAATTAGAAGTACCCCAACACACGATTATGGAGCCGACGACAATTTACGGCGTCAGTAAGGTTACGGGAGAGCTTCTTTGCCAGTACTACCATAACCGATATCGAGTCGATGTCAGAAGTATCAGATACCCGGGTCTTAACGGTTTTAAGGCCGATCCCGGAGACGGGACGACCGAGTATGCAATCCATATTTTTTACGGTCTGATTAAAAAAAATTCATACCGATGTTATTTGAAACCGGACGCAAAGCTGCCGATGATGTATATGGATGATGCGATAAGAGGAACAATAGAACTTATGGAAGCATCACCGAGTAAAATCTCTGTTCGAACAGGATATAATCTGGCGGCAATTAGTTTTACACCGGCAGAGTTGGTTGCGGAAATTAAGAAACTGTCTCCGAATTTCAGGATATTATACAAACCCGATCATAGACAGAAGATCGCCGAATCGTGGCCGAAGACCATCGATGACTCAAAGGCAAGAAAAGACTGGGGTTGGCGGGAAGAGTATGATCTTGCCCAAATGACGAGGGTGCTTTATGAAGGAGTCAAGACCAAATTAGCAGTTAAAAAAAAGAATAATGAATAGACAGAAGTTTTTTGATTCACTTAGAGATGAAGTGGCAAGAATTGATAAGGCTTCAGTTACGAAACGTAGAGAAAAATTAATCGAAGGGTTTACAAATTCCGATAACCCGAAGGCGATAATTGACGGTCGAGAGATAGAGATTTTTAACTCAAACGATTATCTTGGATTAAGACATAATCTCCAGTTGAAGGAGGCCGAGAGCGAAGCCGGAAAAAGATTGGGTACGGGACCGGGAGCGGTAAGGTTTATCTCGGGGTCTTTTAAGATACATCGCGAGCTGGAAAAAAAGATAGCTGAATTTCATCAAAGAGACGACGCTATGGTTTTCTCAAGTGCCTTTGCTACAAATTTGGCAGTCATTTTCAGCCTTATAAAACCGCAAAGCAAGGATTCGATTGTGAACGGCGCAACTTTAGTCATCTCGGATGAATTAAATCACCGAAGCATTATCGACGGGATAAGATTGGCAAACCTTGATAAGGAAGCAAAAACAATTTTTAAACATCTTCAAGCTTCCTCACTGGAAGAAGAGTTATCAAAAAATGTCGGGAAATTTGTCCGGGCGGTAGTGATCACCGATGGGGTCTTTAGCATGTTGGGAGAATATCAGGATCTGGCAAAGATCAGACAGGTAGTTGATAAGTACGACGATAAGTTTGATCAAGGTGTTCTTTTGATTATTGATGATTGTCATGGTGTCGCCGCTTTCGGACGAACCGGTCGTGGAACGGAGGAAATCACAGGTGTAAAAGCCGACGTATTAGTCGGGACTTTGGGCAAAGGGTTTGGTACCGACGGTGGGTATGTTGTCGCCGATCAGACGATTATCGACTACTTAAGGGAAACGGCGGCGACCTATGTCTATTCCAATACAATTACACCGGCAACGGCAGCGGCAGCTCTGAAAGCTTTTGAAATAGTCGATAGTGACGAGGGTCGGAAGTTACTTGAAAATTTACGAGAAAATATAAACTATTTTAAAGACACCGT
>MWSR01000073.1 GCA_002050095.1 Microgenomates bacterium UTCPR1 | reverse complement strand
ATTATTTGGAAAAAACCAGATGGTTATTTGAGAATTAGTCGCCGTAGTGGAGTAATGCTTCAAAATCCTTACCCGATGTATTTTTATCCTGACAATCTGCTCGAAAGTATTATTATTTTTCAAAAAGGAAAATTCAATTATCGCTCAATTTCTAAAGAAGTTCGCGAGGCTTCCAAAGTTGATACAAAAGAATTTTCCAGTAGAAAATGGTATATGACACTTTGGGAGATGAATAATGTGATGCCCGGTTCGCCATTAGAAAAAGATATTGCGGCTTTTCCAGAGGAATTGCCTTATCGCGCAATTAAACTTTTCTCTTACAAGGGCGAAACAATTTTAGACCCGTTTGCTGGTAGTGGTACGACAATGAAAAAAGCCAGGGAACTAGGCAGAAATAGTATTGGTTATGAAATAAAAAAATCGCTTGTACCAATTATCAAAGAAAAATTGGGTTTTGGCGGTGGGCAAAATACTTTTTTCACTGATCAAAACGACAAATTAGAAATTATTTATCGTAAAGAAGGAAAATATGGACCTATTCGCTAAAATCAAAGGAATAAAATATACTCCGATACTCTGCCGAGAGTTAGAAATTTTTGACCCCAAAGATTTGGAGAGAGTTTTATCCTCTTGTGCGTCGTTTATTTTAAAGATAGACAAAGAAAAACAAGTCGCGATTAGTTGGTGGGTTTCAGCAAAACGCACTCGTTCTTATCCTTACGCAAGAGTTTATGACACATTAGGTTTTTCCGGAAAGAAAATAACAATAATTCCCGTCGTTAAAGATGAAGGAAAAGAAGGCGATAGAGATTTTTTACAATGGGATACAATTTCGTTAATGAGTCTACTTGGTGTGTACGTTATAGTTGCCTATTACAACGATGCTGAAAGAAGCACAAGATATAGGCACAAGATTACAAGCCAGCGTTTTGATATTGATTACATCAGAGAACAAATCAAAAACATTCTTTCTTATCAATCAGATGCTTTGCATTGGAACTTGGCACATATTGATAAAGTGGGGCAAATCGGGCAGAAGGCATTAGAGGCTTATACCAAAATTTCCAAAAAATTAAAAGTAGAAATGCACTCACGCCAGAGTGCGGAAAAAAGAATCGCTGAACTCTTGAAGGGCAAAGATGAATTTATGAAATTGTCGCGAATGTTGGCAGAAAAAGCTCAAAAACGGGAAAGATTAACTGTTCAGCCAAAAGAACACTTAAAAGGGACAAAAGCGATAATCACAATACAAAATTATTTAGGCGGGTTTTATTATTTCACATCTGACGAAGCTGAAATTAAAGGAAATGATGTTTTTCTTATTGAGGGCAAACACAGCAAAAATAATTCTTTGCCGTCGTTGGAAGATATTAAAGACGGATTACTTAAAATGATTTTATTTACCAATCTTGAAGATGTAAAAATTGATAGCAAAAAATATAACCCCGTGGCGGTATTAAAACTAACAGTTGAAAATCGTTTTAACGAAAACAATCTCTCTGTTTCTCAAAAGGAGATTTTATCCCTTTTACGAAAAGAGGCAAAGGTCAATAATTTCAAAATAATTTTATCTTAAAAGATATGTATTACGACTATTACAAATCTAATTCAAAAGTAAAAGTATTTATCAGTTTTGATTATGATCATGATGTAGATTTGAAAAATCTGCTTGTTGGGCAGGCAAAAAATGATGACAGCCCGTTTGAGATTACGGATATGTCAGTTAAAGAGGAATTATCCGGCGACTGGAAAGAAAAAGTTAGAACACGGATTAAAAAAGTTGATCAAGTTGTTGTTATTTGCGGCGAACATACAGACACAGCCAGTGGGGTTGCGACAGAAGTTAAAATCACCCAAGAGGAAGAAAAACCATATTTCTTGCTTTGGGGTAGAAGCGATAAAACCTGCGTAAAGCCGAAAAACGCAAAAGAAAGCGATAAGATTTATAAATGGACATGGGATAATCTCAAAAAATTATTAGATGGCGAAAGATAAAGTTTATGGACGATTTATTTTCGAAAAATGAAAAAGAATACGGTGCTGAATACAAGAATCATCTATTTGAACAGTATAAACTTTTTATTGATAGCGTAGAAAAGACGAGCGATAGGCGACAGCAAGCAAATAATTACTTCATTACCATAAATACGGCTTTAATTTCTTTCATCGGTTTATCTTTTCAGATTAACTTATTTGAAAGTTTGCCGTGGCTTAAAATTCTATTCGCAATTTTGGGCATTATTATTTGTTTCATTTTTTATTTTCTGATTAGGTCATACAAACAATTAAACACAGGAAAGTTTGCGGTTATTCATGAAATTGAAAAACATCTGCCGTTGGCTTTATACAGATACGAATGGCAAGTTTTGGGAGAAGGGAAAGATAAATCAAAGTATTACCCTTTTTCCCATGTCGAACTTTTGATACCGTGGATATTCGGGATTTTATATTTGGTTTTAGGAATTTGTTTTGCTGTGTTATTATTTAAATAATTCCAATCCACTACCCGTCAATTGAAGTCCCGCCGCCGTCCGAAAAAATCGCTGGGGATTTCCAGCGGGCGGGCAAAAAGGAAGGGGGTCTGAGTGTCATCCCCACCAGGAATTTTTGCCCGCCTGCTTTCCGCGCCGAAGGCGCGGCAGGGGTGGGAAGCGGCTCGTCCTTGTGTCAGCAAGGAAGCAAAGCCCGCAAAAATTGTTTCCTTAATTGAAAAAGAATTTTGCGCGCGCCCATTAAAAGAAAAAGAAATTTTTACGGGCTTTGTCCGCCGTCAGGCGGCGAGCCGCTGGGGCGGGTTTCTGCCCGTCAGGGCAGAAATTCTTGCTCAAAATGGGTTCGCACTTCGTTCAGTAATTGCGACATGGGCAGTTTGTTCTTCTTAACTATTTAGAGTAATAAATCACACAGAGTAGTTTTTTCGGGGACTATCAAGAGTTATGATTATTTGTTAGACTTAGACGATGAAGAAAAGGGTTGTTTTTGCCGCAGTTTTGGTAGCAATAATTTCAATTTCCCTATTTTTAATGAGAAAAAAATCATCGTTTTATGAATATGTAATTGAAGGACATACCTACTTATTATTAACGGCAAAAAACAGTAGCGAATGGGAACGGGGGTTGATGTTTTACAAAGACAAGAAAGATTTAAAAGGCGCCGACGGGATGATTTTCATTTTCCCCGATAGACAGTTTAGAACTTTTTGGAACGAGAATACATATTTAGACCTTGATATATACTGGATAGACGAAGATAAAATAATTAATAAGAGCTTTCTCCCAAGCGTATTAAAAAGTAAGGAAACCGTTACCGTCGATTCTCATCATAGGGTGGATAAAGTGGTTGAGATAATAAGATAACTACCTTTTTAGCGCCTCAATTCCGGGCAGTGTTCCTTTTTCAATATATTCAAGCATCGCTCCACCTCCGGTTGAGATATGGGTTATTTTGCTTAAATATTCTTTTTTTGATATTGCGGCCAAAGTATCTCCACCGCCGACAATTGAGGTCGCTTGACTATTATGAGTAATTGAATAATAGATAAAATCGGTACCCCTTCGGAAACAAGGATTTTCAAAGTAGCCAACCGGTCCGTTCCAGATGATTGTCTTGGCATTGGCGATGATATTACCGATCAAAGCCTTTGTTTCCGGACCGATATCGAAGATTGATTTTTTTGGAGGAATATCCTCAATTTTTACAACCTCATTTTCTTTTGAATCTTTATTTTCGGCGACAACCGCATCGACCGGTAAGACAATAAAGGCCCGGCCTTTTTTTGCCAAAGACAAGAGTTTGCGCGCCTGTTGAACCGCTTCATACTCACAGAAGCTGGCTCCAACCTCATAGCCTTGTGCGCAGACAAAGGTGTTTGCCAGTCCGCCGCCGATAATCAGATAGTCGACAATCTTAATAAGCTTATTAACCAAACCTATTTTTGTTGATACTTTTGCGCCTCCGATTATTGCGATAATCGGTTTTTTCGGTTTCTTTATAACACAGTCGAGCATCGATATCTCTTTTTCAAGAAGGAGGCCTCCATAGCTTTTAATGAACTTCGGCGGGCCGATTATCGAGGTATCGGATCGGTGGCTTACGGCAAAAGCATCGTTAATATAGACATCGGCCAGGGAGGAGAGTTTTTTGGCAAATATCGTTGAGTAGTCTTTTTCTTTTGGAAAGAAGCGAATATTTTCCAGAACTCTTATTGTTTCCTTACCGTTTTTTATCGAATTAGTATCTTGGTAGAGAGCTATACTTGTTTCCGGAAGATATTCCTTTAATCTGTTAACAACGTTTAACAGTGAAAACTTTTTATCATAACCTTTCGGTCTTCCAAGATGGGATAGAATGATGATCTTATTTTTATTTTTTAAGAGTTGGTTGATCGTCGGTAACGATTGCTTGATCCTTTCGTCATTAGCTATTGAGTGATCGGGGTTAAGGGAAACATTGAAATCAACCCTCAAAAGAACGGTCTTACTCTTTATCTCTGCTTGGTCAATATAGATAATTTTAGACATAATTTATCATTTTTTCGACGAGGTCAACCAATCTGGTGCTGTATCCCCATTCATTATCATACCAACCAAACACTTTTATTAGATTGCCGTTGATGACTTTAGTATAGTTGGCATCAAATATGCACGAAAACGACGATCCGATATAGTCGGATGAAACAAGAACATCGTCGGCGTAATCTAAAACTCCCTTCATCGGGCCTGTCGAAGCCTGCTTAAAAAGGCTGTTGACTTCTTCGGCAGTTGTTGACTTCTTGACAACAACGGAAATATCGGTAATCGATCCGGTAGCTACCGGAACGCGAAGCGACATACCGTCAACTTTTCCTTTTAATTCGGGAATAACCCTGGCTACCGCTTTTGCGGCTCCGGTTGTCGAAGGAATTATATTTAGGAAAGCAGATCTGGAGCGGTCTTCTTTTTTATTCGAATCGTCAAGAAGGGCCTGGCTGATTGTCACGGCATGGACCGTTGTCAGAAAACCGGTCTCAACTTCAAAGTTGTCATTGATGACCTTGAACATCGGTGCCGAACAGTTTGTCGTACAAGACGCCATTGAGATTACCGACTCGTTTTTGAAATCAAACGTATCTCCGTTTACTCCCAAGACAACAAATGGTGTCTCTTCATCTTTTGCCGGTGCGGAGAGAACAACTTTTTTAACCGATCCTTTCAAGTGTTTCGCCAGTTCGGACTTTTTTGGAAATGCGCCGGTAGCGTCGACAACTACATCGACCTCATACTTGTCCCACGGGATATTTTCCGGACTGTCGTTGAGAAGAGCGGAAATTTTTTTTCCATCAACCGATATCCCGTCATTTTCTTCCTTAACGGTTTTTGCGAAAGTTCGATAGACCGAATCGTGTTGAAGAAGGTATGACATCATCGAGTTTGGTGTTTTCCTGGTATTGATAGCAACCAAATCAATGTTTTCTCTTGAAAGAGCGATCCTTGTAAAAGCTCTTCCGATACGACCAAAACCGTTTAGACCGACCCTTATTTTTTTCATATGGCTTGAAAATTATTTATAATAGTGGTGAAAAGTTGTCATATATCTGATTGTACCCGAAGTACCTCTGGTAACCACGGAGTAAGTGACAATTCGGTCTTTTTCAAAAATAACTCCCTTAAGAAGCGGACCTTCGATGACGCCCGTCGCCGTAAAACTTAACTGTTCTCCTTTTGCCATCTCCTCCGAAGTGAAGATTTTGTTTATATCTTTGACTCCGGCTGCTTTTATTTTTGGAATATCGGCATCTTTTTTGGGCTTGAACCGACAGAGAATCTCACCACCCATTACTTTAAGGGCAACAGCGGCCAAAACTCCTTCGGTTGAGCCGCCACTTCCCATATAGACATCAATTCCGGATTGGGGAAAACACGTGGCAATTGCCGCCGATACGTCGCCGTCGGTGATCAACCTTACTCTTGAGCCTGCCTCTCTTATTTCTCTGATAAGGTCGGTATGTCTGTCGCGATCCAAGACCATAACCGTCAGATCATCAACTTTTTTATCAACGGCTTTTGCAACTCTATTAAGATTGTCTTTGACGGAAGAGTTCAGGTCAATAACGTTTTTGGCTTTTTGCCCAACGGCTATTTTTTCCATATAAGTGTCGGGAGCATGAAGAAGCGATCCTTTTTCACCGGCGGCGATGACAGCCATAGCGTTGTATCGACCATTAGCGACACTATCGGTACACTCAAGAGGATCAATCGCCAGATCCATTTCGGGTCCTTTTCCTGTTCCGACAATCTCGCCGGTGTAGAGCATTGGAGCTTCATCTTTTTCGCCCTCGCCAATGACAACCGTGCCTTTGAAGTCGACCAAGTTAAACCTCTCTCTCATGGCGTCGACGGCGGCACCGTCGGCTTTTTTCTTTTCTCCCCTGCCGATCCATTTTGCCGATGCAATTGCCGCAGCCTCTGTCACCCGAACAAATTCCAGAGCAAGGTTTCGGTCCATAGTATGGGTATAATCTACACATTTGACAAACTTTTGTCAAGCGTATAGACTTTTAGTAATTAAAAATTGACCCTGTTAAACAGGTCGTCTTAAGTTAGATCGAAAATTAAAAATTCCAGTTTAGCTTAAGACCGAAAGGAGAATTATTATGGACAAAAATACACTTTCCGAAACCGCTAAAAAAATGGTTGCGCCAAAAAAAGGAATTCTTGCCGCCGATGAAAGTATTAAAACAATGACAAAAAGGTTGGACGCAATCGGCGTTGAATCAACTCTTGAAAACAGATCGATGTGGCGCCAGATTATGGTTGAGAGTGAAGGAATTGAAAACTATGTGTCGGGAATTATCCTTTTTGATGAAACTTTGAGAAATCCTTTACCAAACGGTAAGATGATCGCCGATATCTTAAAAGAAAAAAATATATTCCCGGGAATAAAGACGGATGAAGGAGTTTATAAATTCAACGATAAGGGTGAGTCTTTTACTTTGGGTCTGGACAAACTGCAGAAAAGATACGAAGAATATCGGGGGATGGGAGCAGTCTTTGCCAAGTGGAGAGCCGTGTATGTTGTCGGTGACGATCTTCCGTCGAAGACGGCCAGAGTCGCAAACGCAATCGGATTAGCCCAGTATGCACTAATGACTCAAAAAGCCGGACTGGTCCCGATTGTTGAGCCGGAAGTATTGGTTTTGGAAGGAAGCCACAATATTAAAAAGAGCGAAGATGTGACGGAGGAGGTCTTGGAGAAAGTATTTAAGTGGCTGGATCGCTTCGGAGTCGAACTGTCGGGAATGCTTCTGAAACCGAATATGGTTTTGGCAGGAAAGGATGCACAAAACCAGCCGGGAGTGGACGAAATAGCCGAGAAGACCGTGAATGTACTCAAAAAAACGGTTCCTGCCGAAGTGCCGGGAATTGTCTTCCTGTCGGGCGGCCTGACTCCTGATCAATCGACCGATTACCTCAAGGCGATGAATAGCGCTTACAAGGATCTACCATGGCAGTTGAGCTATTCTTTTGGTCGAGCCTTACAGCAGGAAGGACTGAAGGCCTGGGGAGGAAAGGTCGAAAATATCAAGACGGCCCAGGAAACATTCTTGGCACGGGCAAAGAAAGTATCGGATGCTAGGGAATAGGGTCGTAGCCGCCCTTATTCCATGGATGGCAGCGGATGATCCTTTTTAGTCCGAGAAGAGTGCCTTTTGCTATACCGTATTTTTCTATCGCCCGATAAGTGTATTCGGAACAGGTGGGATTAAAACGGCAAGAAGCATCGGCTAAGAATAAACTCTTAAGAAAAGAACTTCGGAATATTTTCGTTTTTTGATAGCCTCTTATTAATCGTAGAATTAGTTTTTTCATTTTCTTAAGGTTTCGACTATAATTTTACTATGAAAATAACGATTGTTACTCTCTTTCCCAAAATAGTGTCTCCTTTTTTCGGCGAGAGCATAGTAAAAAGAGCAAAAGAAAAAAAGATTGTCGACATTGAGGTTGTTGACTTAAGAAAGTTTGCAACCGATAAGTACCGGACAGTCGACGACAGACCGTATGGAGGTGGAGCCGGGATGGTTATAAAGGTTGATGTTGTCGATAGAGCTTTATCCGAGGTCAGGAAAAGCTTGTCCGGAAAAACTAAGGTTATTTTAACCTCTCCTCGAGGAAAAGTATTTAGACAAAGCGTTGCTCGCGAGTATTCAACTCTTGACAATCTAGTGATTGTTGCCGGTCATTATGAAGGATTTGATGAGAGGATCTTAAACTTTGTAGATGAGGAGATTTCAATAGGTGACTTTGTATTGACGGGTGGAGAAATACCTGCGGTCACGATAGTCGACGCGGTAGTGAGACTAATTCCAGGAGTTTTAAAAAAAGGTGAGGCGGTTGAGAGTGAAAGTTTTTGTATAGAAGGTGAAGACCTTTTGGAGTATCCGCAGTACACAAGACCCGATGAGTACAAAGGGATGAAAGTTCCGGAAATATTACTGTGTGGTGATCATGAAAAGATAAATAACTGGCGACTTGAAAAAGCTAGAGAAATAACCAAAAAGAATCGACCAGATTTACTTGATTTGAAAAAAAAGAAATCTTAAAATTTTATCTGTTATAAATTAAACGAATATTTATGGAAATAAAAAAAGCAGAAGCAAAGGTATTTTCGGAAACGATATTCTCAATGTTGGGTATTTCTAAAAAAACCGTTGAAGAACACCTAAAGTTATATCAAGGGTATGTTAATAAATATAATGAAATTCAGGAGGGATTAGTACTACTTAATGATGACGACTATGGAAAGGCAAATCAAAGTTATTCCAAAATAAGAGAGTTGAAAGTGGAGCTTTCTTTTGCTTGGGGAGGTATTGTTAATCACGAGATATACTTTGGACATCTTGGCGGAAAAGGTGGAGAACCAACCGGTAGTTTATTGGAGCAGATTAAGAAAGATTTTGGTAATTTTGATGTTTATAAAAAAGAGATGAAGGCTACAGGATTGGCGGCTCGAGGTTGGGTCTGGACGGCTTGGAACTATCGGGAAAAGAGGTTATTTAACTACCTCGGAGACGCACAAAATAGTTTCCCGGTTTGGTATGCAAAACCGATATTGGCTCTGGACACATACGAGCATGCTTATTTTATCGACTATGGCGCAGCTCGTGGCGGATATATAGATGCTTTCTTTGCAAATATGGATTGGGAGAAAGTAGAGGAGAACTTTAAGTCGATAGTCGGATAAATTTTTTTAGAGCATTTTTTATGTCGATAAAGGAGAGTCTTTTGAACGGTATTTTGTCTTTAGCAAAAAACTTGTATTCTACGACATCATCGTTCACTGTAATTTTTTCACCTTTGTACTTTGTTGTAAAAACCGAAGACAAAGTCTGATATTGAAACTTATTGTAAAGGTATAAACCGGTATAACTTCCAAAGTATTCAATTTTATCTATTGTTATCCCCAACTCTTCTTTAATCTCTCTAATTAAAGACTCTTCAATCGTTTCGTTTTGCTCTACAAATCCCCCCGGTAGGTCCCAAAAACCTTTTTTTGGAGGATATTTTCTTTTTGTTAATAATATTTCACCCTTTTCGTTCTCGAGGATCAGGGCGCTTGTCGGAGAAGGATTGATATAGAAGGTAAAAAAACAGTTTCGGCAGTTGATAATCTTTTTATTTGTTTTTATCGGTTTTCCACAGGCAGGACAGAAATTGAATCGGTATCTCATGAAGCTTATTATAAACAAATATTAATATGATTGCCTTCGGCAACCTCCGAGGTTGCTAATCGGCTTGACAGAATAGGCTAAAGAGAGTAAAAAAGAGGTGTTTTTTTCATTTCAAACTTAGAGAGATTTTACTTGTATAATATGTCATATGATTAGAACGAGAATTGCTCCTTCGCCAACGGGGGAAGATGTGCATGTTGGCTCAATCGCCACAGCGTTAATAAACTACGCGTGGGCAAAAAAAAATAACGGCCGGTTTGTTATACGAATTGAAGATACCGACAGGTCCAGGCTGGTTCCGGGCGCCGAGGAGAGGATGTTAACAACATTGGAGAGTATCGGTATTAAAGCCGACGAGTCTCCGATAGTCGGCGGGCCCTATGATCCTTATCGCCAGTCCGAGAGATTGACTATCTATCAAGACTATGCAAAAAAACTTATCGATTCGGGGAAAGCCTATTACTGCATCTGTACTGCGGAAAGGTTGGCAGAGATGAGAAAAGAGCAACAGGCAAAAAAACAGATAGCAAAGTACGACAGACACTGTTTGAAAAATTCCGAAGCGGTTAAAAAACAGATTGACGGAGGATCGAAATATGTCGTTAGACTAAAAGTTCCCGATGATAAAGAGATTGTGGTTGAAGACACTATCAGAGGCAGAATCACTTTTTACACGAAAGATATCGATGATCAAGTTCTCTTGAAGTCCGATGGTTTTCCAACCTATCATCTGGCCGTTGTGGTTGACGACCACTTAATGAAAATAACCAATGTGATAAGAGGTGAGGAATGGTTACCGTCAACGCCAAAACATATTATTTTATATCAATCTTTTGGTTGGGAGCCACCGATATATACTCATGTTTCTTTACTTAGAAATCCCGACAGATCTAAGCTTTCGAAAAGAAGAAATCCCGTTTGGGCGTCATGGTACTTTAGTATCGGCATCCTTCCGGAAGCACTCCTAAACTATTTGGCTTTAATGGGTTGGAGTCATCCAAAAGGGAAGGAGATTTTTTCTCTTGCGGAGTATGTTGAAGTTTTTGACATTAAAGATATTCAAACGACTGCCCCCGTCTTTGATCCGGTAAAACTGGAATGGATGAACGGGATGTATATAAGACAAAGTCAAAAGTCGGAGCTTAAAAGTAAAATATTGGAATTTTATAAGGATAAAAATTTGCCGGAAGATTTGGTGGAAAAAACTATTCCGTTAATACAAGACAGAATTAAGAAACTATCCGACTATTTACCACTGTGTGAGTTTTTTTTCAAAAGACCGGAAAAATTCGATATAGATTTGGAAGATAAAAAAGAGTTGATAAATAATATAAGGGAAGAGCTTGAGAAGATTAATGATTGGAAAGCAAGTATAATTGGAGAGTCAATGCAGAATCTAGTTAAAAAAATAGGCATTAAAGCCGGAGAATTTTTTATGATATTAAGGGTTATTATTACAGGCAAAAAAATTTCACCACCACTTAACGAGTCGATGGAGATCTTGGGGAAGGAAGAGTGTTTAAAAAGAATATAGTAATAATTACTTAATATTAGAAAAATAATCTTCTTTGCACTGTGGATCTATATATAAAAATTTTATTCTTTTTGGTTTTTCTTTAATAAGTTGAAAATATGGATTCTCTTTATATTCATATCTAAATGATCTACCTTTTGATTTACCCGCTCCAATAATTTTATCTTTATAAACTTCTTTAAGTTTTCCATTTGGTACTGATATTAATATGACTGCCAAAACTTTGAAATTATCGCTCTTGTCATCATAAATAATGTTGACGATATAAGTAAGACAAATTTTAGATTTATTTGATTTTTCGATATTATAAAAGAATGGAAGGTTTGAATTAAAATTTGTAGATTTGTAACTTGTTTGATTTTCGCCTATTGGAATTTTACCTTTGTAATCAGATTTATTGCTTAATTTGGCTGTCTTAATATCAATATGAACAAAGGCATCCCAAACTTCAAACATTAAATCTGCGCCAATTGGTGAAGAATTAGGAGTCCCGAATTTGTTTAAGAGCCAAAAATATACTCTTTCAGCACCTCTTGCAAAGTCAGAATTTTGTCGTTTTTTATCAACTCTTTTAAAACTATCAATCCAATCTTTTTTTATTTTATCTTTTGAATTTAATGCAGTAATCATTTTGTTTAGATCATGAGAGAGATCAAAATCAATTTCATTAAAGTAGTTATACTCTTTTTGTTCTATGTCGGCCAGATTATTCATTCTTGTTTATGTCAATAATATTTATTTTACCACACCTTTTTTTCATAATTTCTGTGTAGCCTTTTTTTATGTCTATTAAGATAGATTTTCTATTTAATTCAAGTGCCACCTTACCTGTTGTTCCCGATCCTGCAAAAGGATCGAGGACTAAGCCATTTTTTGGACAACAGGCTTGAATAATTTTTCTTGGTAGTTCTTCGGGAAAAACCGCAAAATGAGCGTCTTTTAGTTTTCCCGGTGCTATTGCCCAAACATTACCCGGATTTTTACCATTGGGGTGATTTTTAACAGATTGTAAAACATAGTGTTCTTCAGTCATTATTTTATCGTAATGATCATCGAATCCTAATATCTTCTTTAATTTTAGCCAATCACCAGGCGTTGGTAGATTTCTACCATGGTCGAGCCTAAACCAATGACCCGCCGTATCTTTTTTATTTAATAAATCATCTATCTGTTTGGAGGTTATTCCTTTTACTTTTCTCCACGTTCTTAGATAATGTATTATCTCTTGCTCCAGCAGGTTATTTATTTTATGTTTTCTTTGTTTTGAATAATATTCTCCATATAAAATTTTTCTTGCTCCGGGGGAAGCACCCCGATTTTTTTCATTTCCAATAAATTTACTTGCACTACTCGGTTTATTAATATTTAAGATATTGTCCTTTATCTTTATGTAGTCATCTTCGCTTAATGTTAATGGTAATTCAATATCAACCTTTGTTTTATGAGGTTGTCTTAATGGATCTAAATCAAAATAATATTCATTATGATAGTATTTTCCCGATCCTTTTACAAAAAAGAAGACAGGCTCCCACGTATCGTTGAACCTATCTTTTACAGATGTGGGCATAGGGTTAGGAGATTTATGCCATATGATAACGTTTCTAATTACCCATCCATTTTTTTGCATTTCAATTGCCAACCTAAAAGGTATTAATTGTTGATTTTTGTTTATAAATTTATCTCCAATATTCAAAAAATATGACCCGCTGTCTTTTACAATCCTTCTTAGTTCATGGGCTACTTCCATCATTTTTTTAATATATTCATCTATTGTTTGTTCTTGGCCAATTTCGCCACTGACTTCGTAATCTCGTTGTTGATAATATGGGGGAGATGTAATAACCAGATCAACACTATTATTTGGTAATTTTTTCAAAGACTCAATGACGTCACCGATTATAACTAACGGTTTAGTATCCGTAGGTAAATTAACATTACTATTATTAGTTTCTTTAATAATTGCACGTTTCTCTTCTTTGTTATTGTAATTTTTAATAATATTAACTACGATTCCTCTGATTTCAATTTCGTCGGTAAAAATAGGCAAAAATGATTGATTAGCTGGCTGTAGTCTGATTCTATTTTTCTCTCGATAGAATTTTTTTAGTGTTGCTTCATTTTTATTAATAATTGCTACAACAGTATCACCATTATTTGCGTCTTTTTGTTCTTTAATAATCACAATGTCTCCATCGTTTATACCATCATCAATCATACTGTTTCCCTTAACCTTTAGAGCATAGTGTTGTCCCTGCGATTGAAGGAGTTGTTTACTGATATGCATTGTTTCAGGATTTTCGATTGCTTCAATAGGTTGACCTGCCGTTATTAGCCCTAATAACGGGATTTCAATTAAATCAGATGTTTCTTTTAAGATAGATACTCCACGTGGTCGGTTTTCTTCTTTTTTAATAAAACCTTTTGTTGTTAGAGTTTTTATATATTGATGGACGGTTGAGACAGCTCTTAGTTTGAACTTTTTAGCAATTTCTTCCAAAGATGGAGAAAATTTTTTTCTTTTTGTATAGGATACAATGAAATCTAAGATCTTTTTCTGCTTTGGAGTAAGCGTTCTTTTTATTGTTTTCTTCATGTTATATGATATACCGAAAAAAATACGAAAGTCAAGAGAAATCTAATTATGTGTTATGGATCGTATCCGCTAATATGATTCGTAACCAAGCTACCCTTCTTCAAAATTAAGCCTGGATCCCGATTTTCATCGGGATGGCGTTTTGTAGAGATTCTTCGCTAACGCTCAAAATGACATGTTGTTGCAAAACCGTCAAACGCCTCTTCCTTCAGAATGACTGAAAGAAAAATATTAAAGATTAAATAGGTAAAGGTTAAAGAAAGATTAAATGTTAAATATTAAACAGGTGAAGTCTTATCTAATTTAAACTAATTTCAACCAACTTTGATTAGTTTCAACTAAGTAACTAAGTAACTAAGTAACCAATAACCAAGCTTCTGATCACTAACCACTAACCACCCTCCTTCGCTAAAGCTTCGGAGGGCAAGCTAACCACTAACCACCGTCTCCTCAGTAATACGTCTCCTGCCAGTGGGGGTCGGTTTCAACGGTCAGATCAAGGTAGACTTTTTTATTTATGGCAAGCGCAATCTCTTTTCTGGCGTAGCTACCAATCTCTTTAATTTTTCTTCCACCCGATCCGATAATCATCTTTTTATAGCGATTATCGGTTGTTAGTATCCTTGCTTTAATATAGGTAATTCCATTTTTTCGTTCTGCAATCTCGTCGACAATAACCGTTGTCCGATACGGAATTTCTTCACCCATCATTAAGAATATTTTTTCGCGAATCAATTCACTAATAAAAATTTTACTATCAATATTTAGGACGGGGTAGACGAGATCTTTTGGAATATCTTCATCTCTATTGTCGGGCAGAATTTCAAAAATTTTATCGATTAACGGTTTAAGATGAGTCCTGTTTAACCCTGAAATTTTAAAGACATAAGGAAATTCGTCTTCAAGAAATGAATATTGAGGTAGATACGACTTTTCTTCCGAATCGATTTTGTTTATTACCAGAATTTTCGGTTTATCGATTTTTCTGACAAAGCCCAAGACCCTCGCCTCTTCAAAGTCGCGTCTTCTTGTGTGGTCAATCATGTAGATGACCAGATCGACTTCTTCGTTTAGAATTTTTATCGTTTGCTCGTTTATTTTTTTTGATAAGTTATCCTCGGTTTTTCCAAAGATACCCGGAGTATCAACGAATATAATTTTTCCTCTCGGTTCTTCATAGAGTGCCTTAATTGGGAAGCGGGTTGTTTGGGGTTTGGGTGAAGTGATGGCGACTTTTTGCCCGATTAGGTTATTAATAAACGTTGATTTGCCAACATTAGGTCTTCCTAAAAGTAAAATTTTTCCGTATTTTTGATTTGACATATTATTATTTTCTTTTTATAATTAGAATACTAAACATGGAGGGTATTCTAAACGAGTCCCCTCCATTTTTATTTGTATCCTATTAATTCTCTAAGATAGTTGAAATCCCTGAAATCTTTACCGGCGAGTTGTCTTATTTCTTTAGCTGTCCTTTCTCCCCGAGAAAGAATGATAACTTTTCTATTTAATCTTTTGATATATTTTATAACAGGTGCGAAGTCGCCATCGCCAGAGAGAATTAAGGCGGAAGAGTATTCTTTTAAGTACCTCATTAAGTCGAACGTCATATCAACGTCACAGTTCGCTTTTTTTATAGTACTATTCTTTTCTTTAAAAATTTTTACCGGTTTTAGTTTTAGATTATATCCAAATGATAAAAGTTTAAGATAAAATTTAGCCCGTTGTATTACATTATTTTTTATCATTTTTTTATTCTTGAGATAATTTATAAGATTAGTTAGGTTTAAAGGTTGATTGTCAAGTACAGAATAAGGAAAACCATTTAGTTCTATACCAGCATAGTAGAAGATTTTTTTAACGTTATACTTCTTTTTGATGTAATTCTTTAATTTTTTGTAGTCTATCTTCCATCCTAGACTTTTTTCTCCACCATAAAAAAGGTTGGCCGCATCTATAAAACAATAAGTATTCATTAGTCTATTCTATCATTAAGGAGGTATTTATTTGATTGTTTTATTTGATTTCAATGATGAGGTAGATTCTTTTACTAAAAGATAGTAAGAAAAAAAGAGTGATTTATGTTCTTAATAATAATTTCTAAGAGCAACAAATATAATTGTAGGGAAATTTAGAAGTTTACGTCTTCGTTTTAATGGAGTATAATATACGTCACTTAACACGCAGTTTGTTAGCGTGTTATTTTTTTCTAAAAAAACCTATGGAGATAAGAAACATTGCCATCATCGCCCACGTTGATCACGGCAAGACGACCTTGGTTGACGCGCTTCTCAAACAGACTCATACTTTCCGCGATAATCAAAAAGAGATGGCGGAAACTTTGATCATGGATTCGAATGATCTGGAGAGAGAAAAAGGAATCACTATCCTGGCTAAAAATACCGCTGTTTTTTACAAAGGGAGTAAGATCAACATTATCGATACGCCGGGGCACGCCGATTTTGGCGGTGAGGTTGAAAGAACGGTTAATATGGCCAGCGGTGCTATTCTACTTGTTGATGCCGCCGAAGGGCCGCTACCTCAAACGAAGTTTGTTTTAAAAAAAGCTTTAGACGCAAAGCTCAAGACTATTTTAATTATCAATAAAATTGATAAAAAAGATGCTCGACCGAAAGAAATTTTGTCTCAAGTTGAAAATCTATTCCTTGAGCTGGCCCATGATGAAAGCGCACTTCATTTTACAACCTTGTACGCGGTTGGTCGAGACGGCAAGGTTTTTTCGTCCTTACCGGAAAAATATTCACAAGATTTACCCGGAGATCTAACCCCACTTTTTGAAACAATTATTAAAGAAATACCCAATTCAGCCACATCCGACGATAAGCCATTTCAACTTTTGATTTCTACTTTGGACTGGGACAACTATGTCGGCAGACTCTGTATCGGGAAAGTATCTCAAGGAACACTAAATAAAAACAATAGTGTTTCCCTCATTGAGGAGGAAAAAATAATCGGTAATTATCGAGTTCAGAAACTATATACCTATGAGGGGCTACAAAGAAAAGAAGTTGACAGGGTGACATCGGGTGATGTTGTCGCGATTGCCGGAATTCCCGAACTAAACATTGGACAGACCGTTTCGGATCCGAAAAATCCGGTTAGCTTACCGGCGATCAAAGTGGAAGAGCCGACAATAAAAATTACCATTGGGCCAAATACTTCACCATTTGCCGGACACGAAGGAAAGCTTGGAACATCACGCCAAATTAAAGAGAGATTGATGAAAGAAAAACAAACAAACCTGGGTCTAAAAATTGAAACCGATAGTGAAGGAGCAAATTTTGTTGTTTCGGGAAGAGGCGAACTTCATCTTTCGGTATTAATTGAGACGATGAGAAGAGAAGGTTTTGAAATGCAAGTATCCAAACCTCAAGTCATCTTCAAAAAAATAAACGGTGTCAACTGCGAGCCTTATGAGGAAGTGACAATCGATTGTGATAAGAAGTATATGGGGGAATTGACCGAAGAATTTGGAAAAAGAAAAGGGGAGCTTATGGATATGACTACAGTCGGTGAGACAGTCAGATTGAAATACAAAATTTCGGATAATAATCTTCTTGGGATTAGGTTAACTTTAATGACCAAGACCAGGGGGACGGCGGTAATGAGTAATTATTTTATCGGTTATCATCCAAGGTCGGGGAAGCTGGATTCGATTAGAAATGGCGCTTTGGTCGCGGTAAAATCGGGCGAAGCGATGACCTACGGCCTGGTCAATGCTCAAGATCGAGGATTCCTCTTTATCTCACCGGGTGAAAAAATCTATGAAGGGATGGTAGTTGGCGTCGGGACGAGAGAGTTTGATGTTGAGATAAATGTCTGTAAAGAAAAAAAATTGACTAATAATCGTTCGGCGGGTGAGGGAGTTTCGATTCCTCTCACACCGGCAACAAAGCTGACTCTTGAGCAGGCGCTTGATTTTATAAATGACGATGAATATCTTGAAGTAACACCTCTTAACTTACGAATGAGAAAAAAGATCCTTTCGTTAGTCCAGCGAAGAGTGGCGGTTCGAAACGAAAGAAGTCAAACTTCAATCTTTGAAAATAAATAACTTCCGACAGCAAGAACAATGGATGTGATGATAGAGAGAATAAGAATATCGGTCTTAAGACCAAAATGTGAAGATCCGGTTAGAGTAGCCCTTAAACCGTCGACTCCATAGGTAAGCGGGTTTATCTTTGAAATATTAATGATGAAGGGCGGCAGGTTATTCAGCGGAAAGAGAGCTCCCGACAGGAAGAACATCGGCATAATCAGAAAATTCATTATTAATTGAAATCCTTGAAAGTCGTCTAAGGTAGAGGCAATCGCGGTTCCGGTGGCGGTAAAAAGAATTGCGATTAGAAATACAACAAAGAAGCTACTTAAAACAGAGGAGATATCCGACGGCTTAAAACCGACTAGAAGCGAAAGAATAAAGATTATTGCTCCTTGAAGGGTGGCAATAGTGGCTCCGCCAATTGTTCTTCCAATCATTATTTCCATTCTTGAAACGGGAGCAACTAATGTCTCTTTAAGAAATCCGAACTGCCTATCCCAGATGATTTCGGTTCCCGAGAACATTGCGGTAAAAAGAATCCCTTGAGCGATAATCCCCGGAGCCAAAAATTCGATATAGTTTCCGGCTCCCGCTTTTTGAAAGATGGGTCCGAATCCAAACCCTAAAGCAACCATAAAAAGCAAAGGTTGCCCAAGAGAACCGACTATTCTGGATTTTGAACGAAGATATCTTTTTATCTGCCGTAACCAGAGAACATAGATAGTCCTCATCTTCGACCTCCTCTCCACATCTGTCTTCTTGTCCTCAATCTATCAATTCCGCTGGCTTCCTCTTCCCTTATTTTTTTCCCGGTCAGAGAAAGGAATGCATCTTCTAATGATTTTTTTTTCGTTTTTTCTTTAAGTTTTTCAGAGGATCCCTGAATAATGATTCTTCCGTTGTCGATAATAGCAATTTGATCGGCAACTTTATCGGCTTCCTCCATATAGTGAGTTGAAAAGAAAACGGTTATACTTTCGTTTTTGTTTAATTTCCTTATATACTCCCAGATCTGATTTCTTGTTTGAGGATCAAGTCCCAAAGTCGGCTCATCCAAAAAAAATATCTTCGGATGGTGGAGGAGACCGCGAGCAATCTCCAGTCGTCTTTTCATACCACCGGAAAAAGTTTTTACCAAAAGATTCCTTTTTTCCCATAGTTCAACAATTTTAAGTAATTCTTCAATCCTTTTTTTTCTTAAGTTATTTTCCATTCCATAGATAATGCCGTGAAAGTCCATATTTTCTAGTGCAGTAAGCTCTTCATCTAATGATGGATCTTGGAATACGATTCCGAATGATTTCCTTGTCTTATCTTGATCTTTAAGCGGGTTAAAACCGTTGACCAGTATCTCGCCTGAAGTTGGCCGAAGGAGGGTGGTCAGCATTTTGATTGTTGTTGATTTTCCGGCTCCGTTTGGACCCAAAAAAGCAAAAATACTACCTCTGTCAACAGAAAAAGATATATCGTTTACCGCAACAAAATCGCCAAATTTTTTTGTAAGATTTTTAACGACGACTGCCTGATTCATTCTCAATAAATGTATTAAAAATTAATTATAGCGCAAATTAATGTCAGTGATGGAGAAAATATATGAGCAGATACATTATTATTATTCCAAGAATAAAAGGTATTGTTTGAGCCCATTTCTTTTGTTTGTTAAAGTGTTTGTGAAGACCGGGAATCAGATCGGAGCCGGCAATATAGATAAAGATACCGGAGCTGAAGCTAAGAACAATCGGCAGACCAAATTTTATATAAGTCAGAAAATAGTATCCGATAATTCCGCCGGCGACGGCGGTTATTGCCGTCAAAAAGTTTAAAATAAGAGCCTTATTTCGAGTTAATCCCGAGTCGAAATAGATACCAAGATCGGAGATTTCTTGAGGTAGTTCGTGGGCGGCGATTGCAACGGTTGTAATTATCCCAAGATACGGATTGGCTAAGAAAGTACCTGCTATGGTTAGGCCGTCAACGAAGTTATGGATAAGATCGCCAATGGTTATTAGGAAAATTGTTGGTTTTAGTCCGTGGGTTGATTCGTGGTGATGAAACCAAATAACAAACCTTTCAATAAAGAAAGACATTAACAGCCCAAAAAAAGCAGGAGCGAGGATATTTCCCTTGAAACCAATTTCTTCGCTGCTATGTAGTGCCTCGGGAAGCAGATCAAAAAAAACGGTTGTCAAAATTACACCGGCGGCGAAGGCAACCATATAGTGAATATTGTTTTTGGAAAAAATTTTCTTTGAAAGAATGGAGAAGCCTCCAATTAAAGAAATCAGGCTAATTAAGACATTGGCGATGATAATATTGATAAGGGCGGTGTTCATTGACAGTTTGGACATAAACCGAAAAATTCTAAAATATGGCTTTTGATCTTGAAACATGTTTTGTTTTTTACCTTTGTTTCGATTTCATTCTCTTTCATTTCTATATCGTCAATTCGACCGCATTGATTACAGATGATATGGTGATGATGGGGTTTATTTTCCAGAAGTTCAAATCTTTCTACTTTGTCGTTGAGAATAATGCTATGAACAAGATTCTTCTTCTTCATTAAATTTATATTTCGATAGATTGATGTTAGGTTTATTTTTTCACCGGTTTTTCCAATGGAAGAATATATTTCATGGGCAGTCACCGGCCGGTTAATCTTTTTTAGATACTTTATGATATTTTCTCGTGCTTTGGTATTTCTTTGTCCAATCATATGGGATATTATTGCAAATCATTTGCAATAAGTCAAGACGACAATTAATCTAATAAAGCAATTATTTAATGGATATCGATTTAATAGTCACGGGGCTAACCGGCGTTGAGCTTTCACCCAACCGGGACTGTTTAACCGGTGATTCCGCAATTTTATCAACAACATCCAGTCCTTCTATAACTTTTCCGAAGATGGTGTAGTTTTTTGGAAGGGGGTAGTCGGCATGCATAATAAAAAACTGACTCCCGTTTGTATTGGGTCCGGCATTGGCCATTGCGATAACACCTCTTTTATAATCTCCGGTAAACTTTTCATCTTCAAATTTATACCCCGGACCGCCCGTTCCGTCTCCTTTTGGATCTCCTCCTTGAATCATAAATCCTTTAATAACACGATGAAAAATAGTGTTATTATAAAATCCTTTTTTTGAAAGGTAGATAAAATTGCTAACGGTAATCGGCGTACTTTCGGTATTTAAATTAACAACTATTTTTCCTTCGGTTGTATTAATCTCTGCTTGATAGTGTTTTTTCGTATTAACTAAAGGGAAAGGATATTTTTTTGTATTATCCATAGTATCTGATTTATTGTTTGAAATAATAATATAAAGACCAACAATAACAACAACAGGGATTATATAGAATAATATTCTTTTTAACATACTTCTAATATTATAGTCGTTTTATTTTAGAGATATAGATTACTTTCTTTCTGTTTTTTAAAATCGATAAACGAAGATTCGAACGCCCAGTCAATTGTTTCTTTGATTTGTTCGTCGGACAATATGTTGTTATCGCTAATTAACTGAATTTCTTTTAATACCGTTGTTTTAAGCATTGAGGGATTATCGGTATTGATACAGAATTTAACTTTATTCTCATAAAGCGTTTGTAAAGTCCATTTAAGGTGGGTAATGTCTTTGATATATCCTACTTTTAAATTTGAACTTGGGCAGATACACAGGGTGATATTTTTTTTAACCAGTTTCCTCATAATATTTTTTGAATAGGCCGCTTTTATTCCATGATTTACCCGATTTAAAGGTAAGATTGAGATGACTTCTTCCATCTCCTCCGGCGTGCCGTCTTCTCCCGTATGGACAGTTGTCTTTAACCCTGCTTCTTGAACAAGACGGAATAGCTTTACATAGTCTTTATAGGAAAATCCGGCTGCGTTTGGGCCGGCAATATCGATACCGATGACGCCTCGATTTTTATATTTGATTGCTTTTTCGGCGATAATTTTATTGATTTTGTAAGGTAGTCTTCTGTCGAGCATCAGTATGATTCCGGCATGAATTTTTGGGAACTCGATAAGAGCTCTTTCAGCACCACGAAGGGCGGCAAGAAGAATGTGATCCAGATCCTGTTCGCCATTGCGATTTCTAAACATCGGGCAGAATCCGGGCTCTTGTAAGGTGATGCCGTTTACTCGGAAAGCGCCGCTGACCGTTTCATAAAGAGATCTTTCCATAGCCATCGGCGACGATTGGATTAACTCTGTCCACTTGAATAGCTTATGGTAATCCGACCAACTGATATGTGGTTTGTTGAGAGTGATCATATTATAGAATTCTTGATAGTCTTTGCTAGGAAGTTTTATACCTTGCTCATGGGCAATACTCCATAAAATATGCGGATCGACAGACTGACCTAAATGAAAGTGGATATCGGCAAGCCGTTTAAAAATACCCATAAAAAATTTTAGCAGAATTTTTAGTTAATGCAATTATATTTTATTTTTTATACTTCTTGACAATAAAATTAAAACAAGATATGATGATACTATCATATGATTTATACTTCATTCAATGATTTTTTTGCCGTCCTAAGCAGTAAGCAAAGAGTAAAGATTCTCCAACTACTTAATCGGGAAGGGCCGCATTGTGTCAACCAAATAAAAAATAAACTTAAGGTTGAACAGTCGGCAATCTCCCACGATATGAAAAGACTCTTAGGTTGTCGATTTGTCTTTGTAGAAAGAAAGGGGAAAGAGCGAGTGTATAGTATCAACAAAACTACTATCCAGCCACTTTTTAATTTGATTAGAGAACATGTAGAGGCGCATTGTGTCAGAAAAGATGATAAATGGAACGATTAAAAGTTTGTTATTAATTGATAAATTATAAATATGAATGAAGTGAGGATAAAACTAATAAAGAAAGAAGAGGTTGCCGAAGGAACAATGGCATTCCACTTCGAAAAACCTGAAGGATTTGAGTTTCAAGCCGGACAGTTTGCCGATTTTACTCTTATTAATCCTCCAGAGGCCGACGCAGAGGGAAACAGAAGAGCATTTTCTTTTGTTCACTCGCCGGATGAAGGAGATCTAATGTTTACAACCAGAATGAGAGATAGCGCTTTTAAGAGGGTTCTTAAGAATTTATCCGTTGGAGCGGAGCTTAAAATGGATGGACCATATGGAAGCTATGTTCTTCACAAGACGGAGTCAACGCCGGCAGTATTTCTTATTGGAGGTATTGGGATAACGCCGGTAAGAAGCATTATCTCCGATGCAACTTATAGGAAACTACCTCATAAGATTACATTATTTTACTCAAATAAAACACCAGAGGATACGGCTTTTTTAGAAGATTTTAATAGGTTTGCAAAAGAGAACAGTAACTTAACATTCGTCCCGGTAATGACAAGATCAACCGAGGAAGAATGGCAGGGAGAACGTGGTCATATCAATGCCGAGATGATAAAAAAATATGTCCCTGATGCCCATACGCCGATTTATTATATTTCCGGTCCGAAGGCAATGGTTGCAACGATGCGGGAGATCTTGACCGATTTAAAAGTTAACGAAGACAATATTCGTACCGAGCAATTTTCGGGATATTAATTTATATGAAAAAAATAATTTTGGGAATATCGGGAAGCTTGAGGAAGGAATCTTATAGCACAAAGTTATTAAAGGCTTTTGGTGAGTTGGCACCTGATGACGTTGATTTTCGAATTGCCGATATTAGCCGGTTTCCTGTCTTTAATCAGGATGATGAGATGCCGGAGCCTGATTTTTTGGTGAAGTTTAAGGAGATGTTGAAGCCTGTTCATGGAGTCTTGTTTGTGACACCCGAGCACAATCGATCTTTTCCGGCGGCTTTAAAAAATGTTCTTGACTGGGTGTCGCGGCCTCAAGTACCGGCCGGAACCGGCTCTTGGGCGGGAAAGGTGGCAGGAATTGCCGGGATTACTCCGTACACATTAGGGGCGGTGTCGGCAGTGATGCATTTGCGACAGGTAATTATGTTCCTCAATATGCCCGTATTGCAGCAACCCGAATTTTATCTGACATTTGCCGAAAATAAGTTTGATAGAGATGGTAAGTTGGTTGATGAAAATACAAAGGAGCATATCCGTAAATTCTGGAAAGAATATTTGGCTTTAGTGGATAAAATTAATAGTTAATATTGATAGTATGAAAGTTTTAATAAAGAGAGTGTATGAAACGCCAAGTGGCTCCGACGGTAAAAGAGTTCTTGTCGATAGGTTTTGGCCAAGAGGATTGACTAAAGAAAAAGCAAAAATAGATCTTTGGCTCAAATATATTGCTCCTTCAAACGAATTAAGAAAATGGTTTGGACATGATCCTTTAAAATGGGAAGAGTTTAAGAGAAGATATACAAAGGAAATAAAAAATAATCAAAAAGTTTTTAAAGAACTTGAAAGTGTAGTGAAAAAGGGAAAAGTTACCATCCTATATAGTGCGAAAGATGAAGATCATAACAATGCTGTCGTAGTTAAAGAACTATTGGAGAAGAGCGATTAAGGTATATTCCCATTCTATTTATGTAGTTAGTTTTGTTTTCTACATATGACTTTTAAAAAAGATTTTGTGATAAGCGTCTCTTCATTATTTAGCTTGAACTATACTGTTTGGACGCTAAGAAGAAGAGCTAAAAATATTATCGATAGATGGGATGGGGAGACGTATGAGAGAGTTTTAATGATAGAAGATAACCTTGTTAAGATTTCACTTGTTCAAATAAATGAAAGTAGCCTTGCAGGAAAAGCTATTAGCAAAAAGAAAGTTAATGTTGAAAAAGTCAAGAATATTTTGAAAGATATTTTGGGGGTCGATTATGATCTAACTTCATTTTATAGTCCTCTATCAAAGGATAAATATCTTGGTCCGCTTATAAAGAATTTTTATGGAGTAAGGCCACCAAAGTATCCGACTATCTTTGAAGCATTTGTAAATGCGATATCTTGCCAACAGGTAACTCTTGATCTGGGGATTTTGTTAATAAATCGACTATCGGAGAACTTTGGAAGAAAAATTATTGATGACGGAGAAGTGTTTTTTGCGTTTCCGAATCCTAGAGATTTTATAAAAGTCAAAGAGGAAAATATTAAAAAACTTGGTTATAGTTACCAAAAAGCAAGGGCTATTTTAAGAGTCGCGGAACTGATTGAGGTTAACGGTAAGCAGTTTGAAGAGTTAAAAGATTTATCAAATAAAGATGCGATATCTTTTTTGACGGGTATTAAGGGTATAGGAAGGTGGAGTGCAGAATATATTCTTCTTAGAGGTTTAAGACGGATTGATGTTTTCCCGGGAGATGATGTCGGGGCACAGAGGAGTTTGATGGGGTTGATGAAATTAGAAGAGAAGCCGGACTATGATAAGGTTGAAAGAATAATTTCTAAATGGAAGTCGTTTGGAGGAATGGTCTATTATCTGATGTTACTGCAGAAGTTGAGAATTAAGAAGGTTATTTAGCGTTTAAGTGTTTTTTTATCTTTGAGGTTTATTTTTTTGAAACTTCTTCCCAATCTGAAATTTAATCAAACTAAAAAGTACGACGTCTATTAAGAGTATATATACTGGAAATGCCCAATGCGCAAAAGTCCATGTTTTTATAGTGAGCAAAGTTATAATAGCATTGAAAGAGCTAAACAAATATACAGAATAACTTTCGGATTCAGGAGCAATGTAGGATTTAATAATTGTTGGTATGCCGGCAAGTAGGTCGGCTAATACAGAAAAGAATATTGCAATATTTCCTTCACCTGTTAGTTTCCAAATAATAATTCCTATTGCTGATAAAAGCCCATAAAAATAATCAAACTTATTTAAATTCCAATAAGATTTTTTATTAAGAAACGATGCTAAAAATATTAAAAGAGGTCCGAAACCTACGGAAAAAGTCATTAAAGATTGTAGGCCAACTCCTTTTTGAATTTCTGCAAAAAAAGCAATTAGCGGTGCTATTGACCAAAGAAGCCAAGATACCCTATTTGGTTTGGTTTTCCCTTTAATAGTGTCTGCCAAATAATTAACGCTCCCGTAAAGAGAAAGGAAAAATCCAATAAATATAAATCTTTCATCGATCATAAGTCATAATTATATCCTATTATCAAGAATAGTTTTTTGAAGTTATTTAGCTTAATTTTTGTAGTGTATTTAAATTATCAGAAAGTTAATTTTTCATATATACATTAGCAGGTGATATATTTTTTGCGCGCGCGATTTATGCTTGCCCTTCGGGTGAGTTAAAGAAGAAATTTTATGTCAACCGCGTTTAATAACTCTGTTATTACTTTATTTGTTTTTTCGTTTAGTAATACTGAGTAGGTTTGCGTCACGCCCTCATCGTAACCTGGAACAAAAACTCCGCCACCTATACCCCATTGAGACTCTGGATTTTTAGGTTCGCCTGTAAAGTATTCCAATACCACAAGGTCATCTGTAATTTTATATGATTTGCTCAATTTATATCCTGCCTTTGTATAGTTAGAGTTTCTGTACTGATCAGCTTTATAGCCTAACTCAGGAAGTGATTGCTTAGCTTTGGCTATTGCAACAAATTCGTTGCAAAAAGTAACATATTTTGCCTCTAACTTAGCGCAATCAAAATTAACATCATATTGGTCATTTGATAAATCTTGTCCCAGATTTATTCTTGATCTTGTAATATCTTTTTGAGCCATTGCATCGTAAAGTAGAGCTTCTGCATAGAAATCAGAACTAGATGAATTTTCATCTGTAAAAAGAATTAATCCCAAGTAGTTTCCGTCTTTAGACCAAGATGTTTTACTTGCAAATTCGTTTGTGCTTCCAAGCTTCTTTTCATAGCTACCACCTACATCTGCAATAAACACATCGCCTCTGGGAAATCCACCGGCAGCGTGGATTATAGAAAAATAAATTACATATTTTCCGTTTGAAGATAAGTTCGGTGAACCAACTTTTATTGTCCGAGAAACTTTTGTTTCTTGATTATTATCAAAGTTTTTTGTATAGACCATTCCCTCTCGCATAAAAACAGCGAGCTTTGGGTTATTATTCACTACATTCACAGACTCAGTTGGAGTAAGAAAAACTGTGGGTACATCTTCAGAACGGGATACATTATTTGGATTCAAATTAGCAACCTGTTTATCGCCTATAAAAAACCAGAACGACACTGCTATGAAAGCAATTGCCAACAGGATAGTGGAGATCATCCAATAATTTACTTTTGGCTTTTCGGGAAAGGGGACAACTGTTTGCTGATTTATTGGATTTTGGCCGATTTGCTGGGTATTTTGATCTTCAACATTGATTTGATTTTCCATATGTATCTCCAAGAAAAAGTATAGCATAAATTTAGATTTCTATTATCCACGGGTATTGTTTTTGTTTTCTAAAAATATCATATTGTATTTGTAGTTAACTTGTTTCGGATTGCTTTTTTAATGGTCACTTCGGACAATTTGGAGCAATCCGAGTTGACTACAACCGGGGCGGCCATTTAAGTTAATAGAAAGTTCTTTCCACCTAAACTTACTTCAAGCCTTTTCAGTTCTATTCGAACACGGCTTGAAGATCGTTTCATGGTGGACACGGTAAAATTTTTGGGTTTTTTCTTTCTTCTTTTTCCGGCGGCTGTCCGCACGTTTCAAAAAAGGAGGATTTGACGCGCTTGCCGCGGAGGCGGGTGCGGCAAGCACTACCTCCCGACCTCTTTCTTCTCTTTATTTGTTGGCCGTTTACAAAAAATGTCGAACTTCAATGTGTTAGCTCGCCTCGCTCCGCTCGGCTCGCTTGCTCCGGCGCGGCGCCCCCACCCGCCGCGCCTCCGCTATTTTTTGCGCGCGCGATTTTTGCTCGGCTACCGCCGAGCATTATTTCAAAACAGTGAGATAAACGCCCAAAATTGTAATTACAGCCGCAATTATCTTTTTAAGTTTATGATCCTGCTCTTTAAGGAAAACATAAGCGACCAAAACATTTATTAAAACTGAAGTAGCCGCCAAAGACGCAACAACCGTTACTTGACCAAACTGATATGCTCTCAGTAGAAAGAAAATTAAAAGTCCCCACGAAAAACCTGTTATTAAATAATGTTTTTTATCCTTTTCAGAATATTGGGAAATTATTTCCCTAGGACTGATTTTTTCTGCGATTGAAATCATGGTTGCAGGTATTACTAAAGTGAGCATGATGTAGAAAGGCAAATTAAAATTTTTGGATATGCCAATGTCAATAGACACGGCTATGGCAAATGTTAAAGTCGCCAAAACTGACAAAATCACATATTTATTTAATTCAAATTTTCCCCGTTTATATAGAACGACAAAGTTTCCTAGAAGAATCAAGCCAGCGCCTATAGCTTTTTCTATGACAAATGGATTTTTGAATATAGTAAACCCAAAGACAATCAAAAATATTGCTGATAATCTGTCCAATATTACATAAAGTGATACTTGTAGATTTTTTCTTGCGGTTGTTTGCATTCTATCATTCAATGCATAAAAAACCGACGCCGCGATCAAAAGTAAATATATTTTTGGGTCGCTTGGTAACTGAAACGAGAGAAAAGGAGCAAGAAGCAATATACTTACCCCAGCAATAAGTTGTAGCAAAATAGTAGCGGCACCATCTCGCTTGGCATTTCTTACGGCCAATTTATAATATTGAGAAAATACAACCACACAAACAAGGTATCCGATTAAATTAAACCACCACGAATTAATTATTGAAATCATATTATTAAATCCTTATTGTCCTAATTATATCCTTTTTCATTTATTTTGAGTAGGGTAACTGCTATTGTTTTATTTTCTGAAAATTTGTATATTGTAATTGTAGTCAACTTGTTTCGGATTGCTTTTTTAATGGCCGCTTTGGACAATTTGGAGCAATCCGAGTTGACTACAACCAGAGCGGCTATTTAAGTTTAATAAATAACAGTTTTTTTAAATTTTATG
>MWSR01000063.1 GCA_002050095.1 Microgenomates bacterium UTCPR1 | reverse complement strand
ATGTTCTACCTGTCGGTGCCGGTCCGGAAATTGCAGTTGTATCGACAAAAGCCCTAACCAGCCAACTGGCTACTCTCTATATTCTAATTAAAACGGTAAGAAGTGAATACGATAAAGGAAAAAAGGCGATTGAGTCCCTTGGAAGATCATTGGATAAATTCTTAAATAAGTCTACTCTCTCGCAAATTATGAATCTGGCAAAAACCTTGATATCAACCGAACATGTCTATTTAATCGGAAAGCACCTAAACTATCCTGCCGCCTTGGAATTTGCTCTAAAACTTAAGGAAACCTCCTATATGCATGCCGAGGCCTTCGCGGCGGGAGAACTCAAACACGGAGTAATTGCCTTAATTCAAAAAGGCACCCCATGTTTTGTGTTGGCTTCTCAAGATGAGACTAAAGATGAGGTACTGTCAAGCGCCGCCCAGTTAAAAGCTCGTGGTGCCAAAATCATTGGGATCGCTCCGTTCAATGCCGATGAATTTGATATTACCGTAAAAACTCCTGATTTGGAAGATCTCACGATCTTTGGCAATATTATAGTTGGACAGATTCTCGGCTACTATCTCGCAGTAGGTAGAGGATGTGATCCCGATAAACCGCGAAACCTGGCAAAGAGTGTTACGGTAAAATGAGTTATTGACCAAGAAGAGCATTTATCAATCCAATCACCGGCAAGAAAAGGATATCTAAGATCCAACTTGTTTCGATTCCCTCGAAAAGAGTCTCTGTCATACTGTGACTCATCTAATGGCAAAACGGCTAAAAATCCTTAGATTGGTAATCTAATCATGGATGATTATCGGATAAAAGTCAAGTCTCGCTAATGATGAAGTAGCTTCCCGATAAAATTAAAAAGGCTGAAATATAAAAGTATAACCCAACTTCTTCGCCTAATAATAGATTTGCCCAGAAATATGTAAAAATCGGTTGAATAAGATTTATTGCAGCACTGTTTGTTGCCGTGCCAATATAGATAACATATTGCTGGAGTAAGTAATAGAAAGTTGTTCCAATCGAACCAACTATGAATAAAGAAATTAATGTCATAAAATTGATTTCCGAAAGTACTCTAACTATCGCATCAAGTTCCTTAAAAGAAAATAAAAATGAAAAAATAATTGTTACCAAAATAAAGTAAAAACTAATTTTAAGTGGTGTAACTTTGTTTTGTATTTTCTTTGAAAGAGTAATATAAAATGAAAAACTAATTGCGGCAGCTATAATAAAAAGTCCACCGAAAGCGTTACTTACAAATGAATATCCATGAACGGGATTTAATAAGATCAAAATAGCACAACCTAAAACTCCGAAAATGATTCCAATAAATTTTTTAATTGTAATTTTTTCGGCAATTGTAAAATAAGCAATGATGCTCACGATTATCGGAACAGCCACATAGACTAATTGCCCTAAATTAGATGATGTATAGGGAATCGCAAAGATAAATAACAAAATATTGATTGTTGCAAATATAACGGTAGAAAATATTAGTTTTAGATCTTTATAAATTGAAATTTTTTCTTTTTTAAGAAAAGGTAATATGCAGATCAAAGCAATTGCAAACCTCAAAAAAGAGTAACTAAAAGAAGGAAGTTGTTTTAAACCTATCTTAACCAAAGGAACCATTCCCCCACCTGAAAAAGCTGTAATTAAAATTAACAGTATGGTCAAGAGTTTTCTTTTACTCTTTGTTTTTAATACTTTACTCATAAAAAGAAGTATGTCAATTTGGCCAATGACACTTTTTATACTTTTTACCGCTACCGCACCAACAAGGATCATTGCGACCTATTTTCCCATGATTAGATTTTATTGATGAAGTATTCTTCTCAACCTTTTCCGAAGAAGTATTGTTTTGTGTAAATGGATCGGTTGAAGAAGCTGATTTAAAAATCATCGCTTCATCCCTCTTTGAATCCGGTTTAATCGAAGACCGAGTTTCAACTTCAACTCGAAGAAGTCTTCTTGTCACTTCGAAGTTAATATCTCCCAATAGTTTCTCAAACATCGAAAAAGCCTCGTTCTTGTAGGCTACCAACGGATCTATTTGAGCGTATCCACGAAGATTGATACCTTCTCTTAGATCCTCAATCGCCGTTAAGTGGTCCATCCAAAATCTGTCGATCGTTGACAAAAAGACCGACTTAATTATTTCGATCCATAATGGCCGCCCAAACTTTTTTTCCCTTATTGTAAATTCCTTTTTTATTTTAGTTCGAATAAACGCAGCAAGATCTTTCCTTGAAGTTTCTTTTTCAGTTATCGGAATAATTAAGTTGAGTTCTTGGGTTAATTTTAAAATATCTTCTTTTTCCAAGGCGGCTTCAGAATATGAATAGGAGTTAATAATGCTTTCAATCTCTTCGTTATATATCTCGAACACGGTATCAAAGAAAGTCTCATTCTCCGCTCCAAAAAGAATCTTTCTTCTTAACGTATAAACTATTTCTCTCTGTTTGTTGAGAACATCATCGTATTCCACCAGGTGTTTTCTGGTGTCAAAATTAAATCCCTCGACTTTGACCTGCGCTTGCTCAATGGCTTTTGAAACCATTGGGTGAGATAATGGTTGATCTTCGGGAAAATTCAAAAAACCCATTATTTTTGAGATTTGTTCTCCCCCAAAAATCCTCATCAGATCATCCTCCAAAGAAACAAAAAAAGTTGACTGCCCATTGTCCCCTTGTCTGCCCGATCGACCTCTTAACTGATTATCAATCCTTCTTGACTCATGTCTTTCGGTACCAATGACATATAGACCACCCAACTTGACTACCTCGTCATGTCTTTTTTGCCAATCTTCCTTCTTCTTGTTTTTACCGACAGCATCTTTTTCTCCGCCTAAAATAATATCAACACCCCGCCCGGCCATATTGGTGGCAACCGTTACCGCTCCTTTTTCACCTGCTTTTGCAATAATTGCCGCTTCGCTCTCATGATTTTTTGCATTTAAAAGTTTATGGGGGATCCCTTTCTTTCTAAGTAAAGAGGAAACAAGTTCGTTTTTATCAATTGAAGTTGTTCCAACCAACACCGGTCGTCCAACTTTATAGTTTTTTGCTATTTCTTCCGCAACCGCATTATATTTTGCCATCTCCGTTTTGTAAATAACATCAGGGTTATCTTTCCTAACCATTGAGAGGTGTGTCGGTATAGTTACTACATCCGTTTTATAAATTTTGTTAAATTCTTCCGATTCCGTCGCTGCGGTTCCGGTCATCCCAGCTAACTTCTTATACATCCTAAAATAGTTCTGTAATGAAACCGTTGCTAAGGTTTTTGATTCACGTTGGATGGGTACCTTTTCTTTTGCTTCAATCGCCTGATGAAGCCCTTCCGAAAATCTTCTGCCATAAAGCAGTCTACCTGTAAATTCGTCAACAATAATTACTTCATTATCCTTGACAATATAATCTTTATCTAATTTAAATAGCGATCGGGCTTTTAGAGCCGCTTCAATGTGAAATAACGTGTCATAGTCTTTTTCGTAGATATTATTAACCCCT
>MWSR01000069.1 GCA_002050095.1 Microgenomates bacterium UTCPR1 | reverse complement strand
AAACGGCAAAGCTTAAACTACCAAAATATTTAAAACAGGAAATCGGATCAACTAAGGAAAAACTGACGATAGTCGATGAAAAAAATCTTTGCCCTCTTAAACTTGCTGTTGTTATGGAGGTAAAAATAGGGGAGTCGCCAAATTATATTAAAGAAAGACTTGAAAGCTGCGGTATTAGGTCTCTCAATAATTTAATCGATGTCACAAACTATGTCATGATTGAAACCGGTCATCCAGCTCATGTTTTCGACTTTGATCGTGTGAAAACCGGAAAAATAGTAATTAGAAAGGCCAAAAAGGGTGAAAAAATAGTTACATTAGATGGTATAGAACACATTTTAAGTTCGGATGAAACCGTTTTTGATGATGGGAGTGGTCGATTGATCGATCTCCCGGGAATAATGGGTCTGGAAAATAGCGCTGTCGTCGAAAGCACCAAAAAAATAATTTTATGGATAGAATCAAACGATCCAAGTGTTATTCGAAAAACGACGATGAATTTAGGTATAAGAACCCTGGCGGCTTCCTACAACGAAAAACGACCTGATATCAATGCGGCTTATGACGCTTTTTACCGAGGAATAGAATTATACGAGAATATAGCATCCGGAAAAATTATCAGCCAAGTTTATATTACCGAACCTAAACCGGCACTCAAAAAAATAATCGTCACGGACTACTTCCTTTTCGAGAAAATAATGGGGGTTAAGTTGCCAAAAGAAGAGGTAAGAGGAATACTAAACAATCTCGGTTTCGTCGTCGAAGAGGGTAGCGATAACCAACTAAAAGTGGTCGTGCCCAGCTATCGGCTTTTTGATATTTCAATTCCCGAAGACTTGGTTGAAGAAGTCGCAAGGATATACGGCTATCACCAACTTCCAAGCAATCTGCCACCAGCGGCAACCGTCTTTCAACCTGAAGATTTTGAAAAATTATTTGGGATTATTTTCTTGATAAAACAGTTTTTAAAACATCTTGGTCTAACCGAAATGATCAACTATTCGATGATCTCAAAATCGATGATTCTTGAAGGAAAAGGGATTGTTGAAGACCATATAAAATTAGCAAATACGATTTCAGATGAGATTGAATTTATGCGAATTTCTCTAAAACCATCTCTTCATAAAAATATTAGCGAGAATAAAGGTAAGAGAAAATCTCTTCGTCTTTTCGAGATCGGCAAAGTCTATCCAAGAATCGCAGGCGATCTGCCAAACGAAACCTATCGGCTGGGTATCGCCACCAACACCGATTACTTTGATCTAAAAGGCATAATAGAAGCGCTATACAAGGAATTAGGTATCTATTACCAGGAGAGCGACATAAATATATTGGAGGATTACAACAACGAATTTTATACGGAAATAGATCTACGTTGGTTGATTGACGAATATCGACCTTTCCCAAAATACAGACCCATTAGCCCGTATGCCGTCATTAAACTCGATAAGACCTTTGATCTAAGTGACAAGCTTACCTTTGAAAAAATCAAGGAAAAAGCATTCAGATCTCAACTGCTGAAATATATGGAAGTCGTTGGTCTGTTTAAAAATAAATTAACCGTACGTTTCTTCTACACTTCACCCTTTAGAAACCTCACCGAGGAAGAGGCTTTAAAGGAGCTCGATTTTTAAGTAGCCGGCGGCGGGGTTATCGTAGAAGTAATTGAAGAAGTTGGTGTCGGCATAACATAATCCCAAGCTTTGTTGACACCAAATCTGACTGTTGATTCTCCCTGCTTATCTTTTTCATTAGTGGCGATAATCTGTAAGTCATAGACATTGTCCGTTAAATTTACCGTTTCATCTAAACTATCTCTGTCTCCGTCCAGCGACTTTATTTCATTTCCGTTTATCTTTATCTTAACGTTCTTGATTTTGGCAATACTAATTATTTTCGCTTTTATCTCGACATTGTTTCCGTTGACAGTGGTTCGACCCATCGGGCTTTTTATTGAGACAACAACATCCTCGACAGACGAGTCGGAAATATCGGTTGGAGGATGATACTTTGGGTCGCCTTGATCCTTGACCCAGGCGTCGATACCCACTTGCCAACGATTCACTCCGTCGGCGGAAAGCGGATCACTTTCCGTAAATACAACAAAATCTTTTTCTTCAAAATTTCCGTTCTTTATCTCAACGTCGTTAGCCAACTTCCCGTTTGACTTCGAAATTTTTAATTTCTTATAAAAAGAAGAAACATCTTTAGGTTCGGTTCCTGCGATGAAGTATTCACTTCTGTTAGGATATCCATCCTTCGGCAGGCCACCTAAAAATGAATCGATCGTCAAAGCCTTAACTTTGTCCGGTTTATCCATTATCCCATCTTGGTGAGTTTTTAGAAGTTCTTTCATTAAGCGATAAAATATCGGAGAAGCACCGGTTGTTCCGGAAGCAATCTTCGGATTCATCGGGCTATTATCGTTATTTCCTACCCAAACTCCGACGGTAATTGACCTGGTATAGCCAACAGCCCAGTTATCCCTCTTGTCATCCGTGGTACCTGTTTTTACTGCAACAGTTTTCCCAGGGATATTTAAATAAGAGTTGGCTCCAAAGATTTCAAGTCGTGCGTTGTTATCCGATAAAATATGGGAAATCAAAAAGGCCACTTCCGGAGTTATTACCTGTTTTTTTTTAATCTTTACTTGTTTAAAAATTTTTTTACCTTTAAAATCGGTAATTTCTATAAATGGGGATACATCCTTTTTTTGTCCGGAATCGGCAAATACGGAAAATGAAGATGTTAAATTTAAAAGCGTTGTTTCTCCACCGCCGAGGGTGATCGCAAGTCCAAATCGATTAAGATTTTCCGGCGTCGGTGCAAATTCGGACAAACCCATTTCGTAGGCTCTCTGAAGAAAATCTCTTACTCCTACTAAAGCCAGCATTTTGACTGCTGGTATATTCTCCGAGTTCCCAAGTGCAAATCTTACCTGCATCGGACCGCGAAACTTTCCATCATAGTTCGCCGGGACATACGGCTTTTCACCCGACTGACCCGAAGTGAAATCGGTTTTAACATCCATAAGTACCGTAGCCGGAGTATAGCCCTTCTCAAAAGCGGTCGCAAAAGTTATCGGTTTTATCGCAGAACCCGGTTGTCGCAATCCGTTGACGGCGACATTAAACTTTCCAAATTTTTCCTGATTAAAGTCGTAGGAACCAACCATCGACAGGATTTCACCGGTTTTTGAATCCAGGACTACGACCGCCGCGTTAGTCACGTTTAATCCGGAAAGTTTAGCAATTTCTTCTTTGACAATTTTTTCGGTTACCTTTTGCATCTCCAAGTCCAGTGTCGTCTTAACCCGTATACCCTCATCAATTAATTTTTCGCCATACTGTTTTTCGATTTGGTCTTTTGCGTAAAAAACAAAGTGCGGTGCCAGGATAGACAGTTTAGGTGAGAAAAATGACAGTTTTTCCAGATCGGCCAGAGTTTTCCTCTCCTGTTCTTTGGTAATATATTTATCTTCTCTCATTCTCCTTAATACGTCCTTTGTACGATTACGCCAGGCATCCGATTTCCCGATAAACGGAGAGTAAACGCTTGGCGATTGTTTTGGGCCGGCTGAACCTTTCGTTTCGCGCAGATTCGAATCCTTGACTTCCTTTCCAAAATATCCTTTTGCGGCCGTACTGACACCCCAATAAGTACCACCGTAAGGTGATTCATTAAGATACATTAATAAAATGTCATCTTTTTTGTAACGTCTTTCAACTTCAAGTGCAAGAATTATTTCCTGAATTTTCCTTGATACCGTTTGTCGTGTCGTTAGTAAAGAGTTTTTTATCAACTGTTGGGTTATCGTTGATCCGCCCTGGAGGCCGCGCCCGAGCAATATATTTAATGCTGCTCTGACGATACCAAATTGTGATATGCCGCCGTGTTTATAAAAATTTTTATCTTCTATTGCAATCGTTGCCTGTTTCAAATATTCGGGAATTTCGTTGAAAGAAGCGGGGACTCGGTTTTTATCTTTATACATATCGTAAAGTACATTCCCTTTCCTATCCAAAAAAATAGTCGAATAGCCGGAAATGCGGGATAGTTTTGAAGGGGAAGGAAGATCTTTTGCATACCATGCGAAGACAAGAAAGGATAATATAAAACCCATCAGAACCAACGCCAAAACAACCGCGAGTACCTTCACTATCAACTTTTGTTTTTGGTAGTTGTTTCTTATTCTGTTTCGTCTGGAGATATACATATGAAAAGTTTATCAAAAATTCAAAAATTTGTCCAAATCTTATTACCTATCTTATTAACTAAACATATAATAGTTCCTTTAGGATACCCGTCGCTAAATTTTCCTAATGTGTTACAATAATAATTGTTATATCGTTTTTATATATGAAATTTTTAGGAAAAAAATTAAGAAAAGAGTTTATTTTGAAAGTTATTATTCTTATATCAACATTACTTTTGATCTTTACATCTCTGGCGCCACTATTTATTAGATAAATCTAATGAGTCAACCTGTCGAAATCGGCACTCTTCCAAACACGAGTTCGATCACAATAAAGAAACTACTATCATTGGGAATTAAGAATTCTTCCGACTTGCTCAACTACTTCCCTTCACGATACGAAAATTTCTCTCTAATCTCTAATATAGAAAATTCCCGACCGGGCGAAACTGTAACAATTATTGGAAAAGTCATTGATGCAAAATTTCAAATTGCAAGAACCGGTCTAAGAATACAGAACTTCAAACTGGAAGATGATACAGGGATTATTGAATTCGGATTTTTTAACCAACCATACCTCCTTAGAGTGATAAAACCGGGAATGTATTTTAGTGTATCCGGTGAAATAGAAATTTTTGGGAGAAAAACAATCTTGAAACCAAAAGAGTACGAGATAGTGGATAGTCTAAAACCTAAGAAATCATTATTAAAGCATACCGGTAGAATCATACCTATCTATCCGGAAAAGGCAGGTCTTTCTTCGAAAACCATACGGGAAAAGATTTTTTATGTTTTATCTACCCTGTCTCCATCGAACCGCGTTAATAATCTTGACCGATTGCTCCCGGAAAAGATCGTTTTATACAATGGTTTGATAGATGAAATCAATGCTTATAGGAATATCCATTATCCGGTTGATTTTTCCGATTTAGAAAGAGCAAAAGCGAGATTGGCCTTTGATGAGCTATTCACGATACAATTAGCCTCCTTAATAGTCAAAAGAAGCTGGCTTGCAGAAAAAACTACCAATAATTTTTACTTCGAGAGGTTTGAGAATGAGATTAACAGACTTATTAAAGGCCTGCCGTTCAAATTAACAACGGCGCAAATAAGAGCTTGGAATGAGATCGCTGCCGATTTAAAAAAAATTAACCCTATGAATCGATTTCTTCAGGGAGAAGTTGGCTCCGGTAAGACAATCGTAGCCGCTCTCGCCTGCTATCTATGTAAACTCAACGGCTATCAGTCGGTATTTATGGCACCAACCGAAATCCTGGTCAACCAACACTATCAAACATTCCTAACTCTTTTCAAAGACACCGACACGAAGATTATAAAAATAACCGGGAGAGATAGGCCAAAAAGTACCAGCAACTCGGCCGTATCGGTCGACGATGCGGATATTATAATCGGCACAAGCGCAATTCTAAACCGTAACTTTAATAAGGTTGGATTGGTCGTGATTGACGAACAACATCGCTTCGGTGTTAGTCAACGGGCTCATCTTAAAAAAAAGGGAGTTAATCCGCACCTTCTGACTATGACGGCAACACCGATACCACGTACCGTGGCCTTGACTTTATATGGGGAATTAGACCTGTCGGTAATCGATGAGATGCCAAAGAACCGTCTTCCCGTTAAAACTCATTTCATACCAACTTGGAAAAGACAGTCATGCTATCGTTGGATCGATGAGCAAATTACAACGTATAAAAATCAGGTATATATAGTCTGCCCTTTGATTGAAGAATCGGTAAACGAAACGATGAAGTCTGTCAAAGCGGCGAATTCTGAATTTGAAAAACTGAAAAAAATTTTTAAGAACCGATCGATAGGTCTGCTTCACGGGAGAATGAAAGCTTCGGAAAAAAACGAAACTATGAAAAATTTTTTTTATAAAAAATACGATATTCTTGTAACAACACCTGTTGTTGAGGTTGGTATCGATATTAAAAATGCAACTATTATCTTAATCGAGGCGGCCGAAAGATACGGTCTGGCCTCTCTTCACCAACTACGGGGAAGAGTCGGTAGAGGAGACAAGCAATCTTATTGCTTTTTATTTACAGAGAAGGAAAGTCCTCAAATATATGATCGTTTAGTTTTTTTTAGTAAAACAAGCAACGGAAATATTCTCGCCGAGAAAGATCTCGAAGTTCGGGGAGCCGGCAATATTTACGGTACACAACAGCATGGTTTTATCGATCTGAAGATTGCCAAATTAACGGACTTTAGTTTAATTGAAGAAACAAAGAAAGCCGCCGAATATTTTTTAAAGAATCATAAACTATCGGATTATCCGGAACTTCAACTTCGAACCGAAATTAACTTAGAAAAGAAAGTTAGCAGAGACTGATCGATTCTATTTTCCATCACTTAAAAGAGGATGTTAGATTGTAGATTGGCGTGATCACCGACAGAACCAAGAATCCTACTCCAAAACCCAGTATCACTAAAATCGCAGGTTCAATCAAAGTAGTCATCGACTTAATCGCTATTTCCGATTCCGTCTCAAAATATTTTGATAATCTCATAAGAGTGTCGTCAAGATTTCCCGTTTGTTCTCCTACCTGACTCATCTGAACCAGAATCGGAGGAAATATTCCTTCTTGCTCAAGAGAAACACCCAAAGACTGTCCCTTTTCAACCTTTTCGCTGACGTTTTTGAAAGCAATCCGATAGAGCTCGTTATCGGCCGTATCAACAACAATCTCCAGAGCATCCAGAATTGAGACCCCGGCGCCAAAAAGAATCGCAAGAGTTCGCGTCGAATCGACTAGAGCAGATATTGATACGACTCTGCCGATAACCGGAAGCTTTAAAAGTAGCGAGTCAAAACTCTTTTTGCCGGCCTTTGTTTTTAAATATTTGCCGATAAGATAAGAACCTCCAAAAACTACTATAAGAATTACTATCCAGAAGTTGACCATAAACGACGATATCGCTATCAAAATTTGGGTTGTCACCGGCAAAGTAACATTAAAATCCTTATATAGCCCGAGAAGTTTGGGTATAACAAAAGTGATCATTATAAACATCACCGCCACCATACCAATCATAATTATTGCCGGATAAATTAATGCACCTTTCAATCGACTTTTAAACTCTCTTTCTTTTTCGAGGTTGTCGGCCAATTTCAAAAGAATCTCCCCGAGCTTTCCCGAAGCCTCTCCCGACTTAACTAATGCGATGTATAGTCCGGGAAAATTTTCCGGATGTTTCTTTAAGGCGACAGAGAAGGAGTTTCCTGCTTTGATATCGTTATCAATTGAGGTAATCATCTTCCTTATTCCCGACTTGCGAATCTGCTTTTTTAATATATCAAGGGAGTCTATTAATGTTAGTCCGGCGTTTAACATTATAGCTATCTGTCTGGTGAAATCAACGATATCGGTAAAATTGATCTTGTTATCGAGAAAACTCAAAAAACTGATACTTTGCTCTTTTACTTCCGATATGGAAATAGGAAAATACCCATTTCTGTGAATATATTCAACAACTTCCGAGACGGAGCTTGCTTCGATATTTTTTTCAATTATCGCGGTCCCTTTGAGGGCTTTATACTTAAAATGCATATTAAAACTCCAAGAATATAATTCCTAATATCTTTTGCTTAATTGTAACCTTTTTTCCGAGTCACAACTTAATCTTTTCCTAATTGGCTGGATTACAGATGCTTCACCTTAATAAACTTTTCGAGTTCTTTCGGTCTTATTGCAAATGAGAAAGCGGTTTCGCGACTGATCAGACCCTGTTGGAATAACGAAAAAAGGCTCTTTTCAAAGATCAGTTGGCCTTCCCTTTCGGATGTTTCCAAAATATTGCCTATCTGGAAGGTTTTTCCGTCTCGGATAGTGGTCGAGATTGCCTGGTTGTTTATTAATATTTCGGTAGCCGGAACTCTTTCGGTTGTTCCCTGTTTGGGAAGTAGTCTTTGAGTGACGATCATCTTCAAAACAACGGATAGCTGATTTCGAATCTGGTTTTGTTGATGGGGAGGAAAGGCGTCGATCACGCGATCTATTGATTCGGGAGCGGAATTGGTATGAAGTGTGGAAAAAACCAAATGACCGGTCTCGGCGGCCGTTAAGACTAAAGAGATTGTATCAAAGTCACGCATTTCTCCAACGAGAATCACGTCCGGATCCTCGCGTAAGGCGGCCTTCAATGATGCAGACCATGAGTGAGTGTCCTGGTGTAGTTCCCTTTGGGAAATAATAGATTTAGACACGGGATAAATATACTCTATCGGATCCTCGATGGTTATAATGTGTTTGGCATATTTATTGTTTATCTCGTTGATAATGGATGCTAAAGTAGTTGACTTACCTTCACCCGTCGGACCGGTTAAAAGCACCAGACCTTGCCTTAAATCAACACTCCTTCTCAAAACAGCGGGCAGATTCAAGTCTTCAAGAGTTTTGATTGTTGACGGAATCAGCCTAAAACTTCCACAAACGACACCCTTGGCATAGTAAAGATTCACTCTAAAGCGGTTATTATTATAATTTACCGCCAGATCCAGTTCGCGATTTGTTAAAAAAATTTCTTTTTGCTCGTCTTTCAATAATGCCAACAGCGATCTTTCGGAATCTTCTGCCGTAATCCTTGGCATTGTTGTCAGCTGATATAGTTCACCACCGATCCTAATCGTCGGATAATAATCGGGAATTATATGGATGTCCGAACCTTCCTTTTCTATCACAATCTGAAGAAAATCATTTATATTCATAGTTGGTTATACTTCAGCAACTCTTAACACTTCCTCAATTGTTGTAATTCCTTCCAATGCCTTAAGATATCCATCTTGTTTCATAATTATCAAGCCTTCTTTCTTCGCCTGCTCTTCTATATTTTTAGCAGATTCTTGTTGAAGAATCATCCTGTTTATTGTCGGAGTTACTTTTAGAACTTCAAAGATCGCCACCCGACCCAAATAACCGGTCTGATTACATTCTTGACATCCTTCTCCTTTATAAAGAGTTAAAGGTTGGGTTTCGTATATTTTTGGAAATAATGGTCCAAGTACCGATTTAATACTTTCTTTAACCTGACCGACCGGTTCATAACTACGTTTACAACTCGAACATATTTTTCGGCAAATCCTTTGTGCAATCGCTGCCGTT
>MWSR01000017.1 GCA_002050095.1 Microgenomates bacterium UTCPR1 | reverse complement strand
ACAGCATTTTAAGTGCTGCGCGTATACCAATTCCGCCACCCGGGCTTCTTTTTCTGTTCTTTCTTCCTCGATGATATATGCTATTTAAACTATGGCAATTCGGACAAAGAATTCTAAGGTTTGTTAGTCGATTATCCCTTCTATCTCCGTTAATATGATCCAATTCCAACGGTAGATAACCTTCTGTTGTTCTCTCGTGCCAGCCATAGATTTTACACTCTTCTCTTTTTAACCCTTCCTTAAATAGACGTCTCTTAAGTTTAAAACTTTGAAAATTACTGTTCCGTACCAATAATTTTTCCAAAGAAATTAATGGCCTTCCTCTTCCGATTAGTCCTAAATTCCAACCTTGGTCTTTAAAATGAGATATATCCAAACCTTCTTCTTTAATATATTTTTTTATCTGATCGTAGTTACCTCCTGCTGGTTTTAAGTTAATCTTATTAAGAACTTGTCTATAACTAAAGCTACTTCTTACCTCTTCAATAAGTTGGTCGCTGGACCAAGATCGTTTGCGCATAACCACATATTATCAAAGGGCACACGTACACACAATATGACAACATCTCCTAATCAAATTTTTCAATTCGGTTAATATTATAACATCAAATTATTATTGTTTCTATATTCCAATAAATTATTGGTAAACTAATCTCTATGGTTCATAAAAACATCAGACTGTTGTCGGTATTCAATTTCTTAATCGGTTTTACTTTTTTTGCACCTTTGGCAATAATTTATTTTACCAAAGTTTCCGGTTCATACACTTTGGGAACGAGTATCTTCGGCATCGTTATGTTGAGCGCAGCATTTTTTGAAATACCAACTGGAATTATTTCGGATAAAGTTGGTAGAAGACATACAATTATCTTGGGATCATGGGCAAGAGTATTAGCTTTCATTTTTTATGCAATCGGACAAGCCTACTGGATCTTATTAATTGGTGCGATTTTCGAGGGGATTTCTCGTTCTTTTTATAGCGGAAATAATGATGCTCTGCTCTACGATACTTTAGCCGACGAGAACAATACATCAAAATACCATGAGTATTTAGGTAAAACCTCCTCAATGGAATTTATAGCCTTAGCAATTTCTTCAGTTATTGGAGGCTTTGTCGCCATTTTCTCCTTTCCAATCGTTATGTGGTCTGCAGTTGTATCTCAGTTCGCTTTACTAATTATTAGTTATGGTTTTATAGATCTCAAGACCAAAAGCGCTAACGCAACAAATATTTTCCAACATCTAAAAGAGGCAATATCTATATTTAGAACAAACGAGAAGCTTCGATTATTAAGCATTGCTACGATTCTTGATAATGGGTTTAGCGAATTGGCTTATCAGTTTCGAGGAGCTTTTTTTATTACAGTCTGGCCACTGTGGGCGATAGGAATGGCTACCGTTATCTCAAATATAACTGCTTCGATTGGCTTTAATATTAGTGGAAAAATCATAAATAAAGTAAAAGCCGAAGCGGTCGCATTTTACCGTAGTGTTTTAGATAGAATAATTAACTTTTTTTCTTTAATCTTTCCTAACATCGTATCTCCGGCATTGATGTCGAGTACTTCCCTACTCTATGGATTAGGAACTGTGGCTGAAAATGAACTTCGACAGAGAGAGTATAGCGATGAGCAAAGAGCGACAATGGACTCTTTTGTTTCCCTCGGAAGAAGCATTTCCGCCTCAATTATGACGGTAGTTTTGGGAGGTGTCGCCGATCTATATGGACCACGTAATGCGTTACTTATGATGACACTCTTAGCCTTTTCCGTGACTTTTCTGTATTGGAAGATACTTCGAGAACACCTTATAAAAGCACGTTAATGTCTTCTTTTACTTGAAACAAAATTTTTGAAGCATTCCATGGTATCATTGCCTTTAGTCAAATAGAGAAAGCATCCTGTTAGATTAAGACGTTGAAATACTTCTGGTAATTCTAAGTTAACAGATTTGGGATCAAATTTTTTAATGGCATCATCTAATGCGGCCATTTCTTCATATTTTAATCCAAACCAGTGTCCAGCTAAGGCTTTCCCTTGAACTTTAAGACCGACTCTCTTATTTATGACTGGGATAATAACTTGAAATAGAGGAGAATTTAAAATGTCGGTATAAGCATCGTATCCATCGTCTGTATGTATTTTATTACTTGAATTTCGGAAAAACTTTATTGACAATGTAAGCTCATTATGCAAAAGAACGAGATTTTCCCAACTTAAAGATGATAATAACTTGCGAGCGCTACGTGCACGAATAGTTTCTAGTCCGCCTTTTAATAATCCTTCTAAATTTATCACAGTTATAACGATGAACTTATTGATGATAAACTAGTTTAGTAATTCAACAAAATTCTTTTTTGATTATGACTTAAAGATTTCTTTAACATTTTTAACAAAAATCTCTAATCCCTTATTAAGATCTTTTCGAGAAATCGTCAAGGGAGGCATAATCTGAAAGCTATAACTGTCGGCATTGGCAAGATGAAGACCTTTTCTTCGGGCTTTTTCTATAAATTTAGGCATCTTAAATCCTTTAAGGCCTTGTTTTAGAGCTACCCCTATCTCTAAACCCATACCATTAATATCGTCAATGTAATCAAGGCAACCAAGTTCGCTCCATAGGGTTTTTATGACGTATTCTCCATCTTTCTTGGCCTTTTTCCATACCTTATCTTTCGTATGAATTTCTAGTGTTTTTAAGGCTGCGGCAACGTTTAGTGGACTCCAACCAAAAGTTGATTGTGGATGTGATTTATCAAGAGTTTTTTCTGCTATTTCCTTAGTGGTAACAGTAGCGGCGATATTTGCTCCATTTGCAATCCACTTAGCAAAAGTTACAATATCTGGAGTTACATCCTCAATATTCATAGCAAAAAGCTCACCTGTTCTTGAAACACCTGTTCCAACTTCGTCGAGGATAAGCAGTACACCATATTTTTTAGTTAACTTTCTGATAGCGGTTAAAAAACCTTTTGGAGCAACAAATGTTGATCCCCAACCGGTAATAATCCCTGCTTCTGTTACAAAGGCAGCAGTTTCTTTAATTTTTTTTTAATTCCTTTTCCAGATCGTCAGTAAATTTTTTAAGCAAGTTTTCAGGATTTCTATCTTTAAATCGTATTCTTGGATACGAAAGATGAATATGATTTTCAAAATTAAGAAAAAT
>MWSR01000054.1 GCA_002050095.1 Microgenomates bacterium UTCPR1 | reverse complement strand
ATTTAACAAGGCGCAACAGGATGCTTTTCTTCCTTATGTTGAAGACGGGACGATAACCCTAATCGGAGCAACAACCGAAAATCCTGGTTTTGAGGTGATTGCACCTCTGGTCTCCCGCAGTCAGATCTATGTCTTAAACTCTTTAAATGAAAAAGAAATCGGAAAGATTGTTAAAAGAGCTATAGAATGCTTCCCAAAACACAACTGGACAAAAGAGGCTCTCACCCACTTTATAAAGTCCACCAACGGTGATGCCCGATCGGCCATTAACGCCGTTGAGATAGCCTCGACTTTATCTAGCGACATTACTCTAAAAATTGCCGAGCAGGCGGTACAAAGAAAAGCAATCTATTACGATAAAAAGGGCGACTGGCACTACGACACAATCTCGGCGTTTATCAAGTCTATGAGGGGATCGGATCCCGACGCCGCCCTCCACTATCTGGCACGGATGATCAAGGCCGGAGAGGATCCGGTCTTTATCGCAAGACGAATGGTTATCTTTGCCAGTGAGGATATCGGCAATGCCCAACCGACCGCCCTCGTTGTTGCAACATCGGCAATGCAGGCGGTCCATATGATCGGCTGGCCGGAGGCCGGACTAATCCTCGCACAGACGGCAACATTTCTGGCAACCGCTAAAAAATCCATCGCTTCAACCGGTGGCCTATACGAAGCTCTTTCCGATATTGATGAGGAGAACCTTGACCCTATACCCATGCACTTGAGAAATGCCCCAAACAAGGTGATGAAAAATCTCGGTTACGGTAAAGGGTATATTCGCTACCCCTGGAAGGTTGAAAAAGAAACGGGGAGGAAAGTCGTCCAGGAATATCTTCCGAAAAATCTCAAAGGACGAAAGTACTATAAAGTTGATTGGAAGTGATCCCGCCGATATACAGGTATATTGTGTAAAAATATCCTTTCCTTATAATCTTTATCTCTCACTTTGTAGACTATAGTCCGTAGACAAGCAATAATTCCATAGTTATATTGTCAATAGGTTAACGCGTTAACGAGTTAACGTGTAAATTTTATGAAGATTACAAAATTCGAGGATCTAGAAATTTGGAAATTATCCCTGAAAATAACAAAACTAATTTATGACATAACTTCAATTAACAAGTTCTCACAAGACTTTGATTTAAAAAACCAGATTAGACGATCTGTTATTTCAATCTCTTCTAATATAGTTGAAGGATTTGAAAAAAACAGCAACAACGAATTCATAAGATTCTTGAAAATTTCTAAAGGATCTGTTGGTGAAGCGAGAAATCAGCTCTATATCGCCTTGTCAATAAATTATATAGATGAAAGTAAATTTAATAAATTAAACGAACTATTAACGGAATTAGCAAATAAAATAGGTGGGCTCTCTTATTATTTAGAGAGTAAAAGAAAACTGGGTGAATTTAAAACCCGTTAACACGTTAATACGTTAACAACATAATAAAAAACACTGTTTATGAAGGGAGGTGAAATGGCGTGGACAAGAAACCAAAAATAGACGGAAAAATAATCAAGTGCAGTACAATGACCTTATTTCTGGATACTTACGAAGCAAAAAATAAAAGTAAATATCTAAAGATTACCGAATCAAGATTTGACAAGAACACAAAACAATCTAAAAGGTCATCAATATTTTTATTTAAAGAGGATTTGGATAAACTAAAAAAAACACTTGAAGAAATAGAGCTTTGATATAATGGAGATATGAAGCTAATTAAAGTAGAAGACACCGACTTTTCCGAAGTGAAAGTGCTCCAGATAGGGAGATTCCCGGATAGTCGTGGTTATTTTACCGAAACGTTTAGAAAGAGTGATATCGAAAAACTTGATTTCCTTAAGGATAAAAACTTCGTTCAAATAAACGAAAGCTTTTCAAAAAAAAATGTTGTTCGTGGTATGCACTTTCAACACTCACCTTTCCAAGAAAAACTCATTAGGGTAATATCGGGAAAAATGGAAGACTATTTCATGGATATTAGACCAAACTCTCCATATTTCGGTAAAGTTGCCTCCTGCACGCTTGAATCTTCGTTCAAAGATGAAACGTTTGAGTTGCTTTGGATCCCTAAAGGTTTTGCTCATGGGCTATATGCCCTTGAAGATACAACGATTGAATATCTTTGTAATTCGGAATATTCTCCTAAGACCGAATGCTCTATCTCCCCTACCGATGAGGAAATTGATTGGTCACTGACAAAAAGACCGGATTTTGCAAAGGTAATCATCTCCGAACGCGATCAGGACGGAGCGAGTCTAAAACAATGGAAGGAAAGCCCTCAATCCGAACTGTTTAAAATATAAATGTGGCTGGAGGGAGAGTCGAACTCCCGACCTAACGCTTATGAAACGTTTGCTCTAACCACTGAGCTATCCAGCCTAAGAAAATGACTTTCTAAACATTATATTATATAATAATAAGAATCTTTATGGCAAAAACCGACCTTTCAATTGTAATCGTGTCTTTCAATACAAACGCGATTACCAGAAATTGTATCGACTCAATTAATCGATCATTGCAGAATACAAAAATCAAATATGAGATAATTGTTGTCGACAACGACTCCCACGACGGATCAAAGGAAATGCTTGAAAAAATGTCGAAAAAAAGATCCAACAATCTAATCTATTACCAGACAAATGATAATTTGGGATTTGGAAAAGGAAATAATTATGGTGTCAAAAGATCCCGCGGTAAATATACATTGCTTATCAATTCCGATACAATTGTTCTGAATAGAGCCATTGAAAAGTTGTATTATTTTTATACAAAGAATGAAAAAACCATTCACTTCTTGGGTGGAAAACTCCTCAATAAAGATCTCACCCCTCAACCGTCGGCGTGCCGGTTCTTTTCCTTACCGGTAGTCTTTGCAGTTCTCCTTTTAAAAGCCGATTATTGGGGTTTGACCCGGTCTTCGCCAAACGTATTTAAAAAAGTTGATTGGATTTCCGGTGCTTATATTCTTACAAAGAAATCTCTTTATCGAAAATTGGACGGTTTCGATAAAAATATATTTATGTATATGGAAGAAGTAGACCTTCTTTATCGGGCAAAAAAGATCGGCCTTAATACTTACTTTTATCCAAAATCTCAAATTATCCATTTAGGAAGTGCTTCGTCGGGAGGGAAGACTTTTCCGATTCTTCAAGTTTATAAAGGATTCCTCTTTTTCTATGAAAAGCATTATTCGTTTTTGAGTTTATTAATTTTAAGAATCATATTGAAGGTTAAAGCAACCGCGGGATATTTGATCGGTATCATTAAAAATGACAAATATCTCATCGAAACCTATGAAAAAGCTTTTTGGATTAATTAAAAAACTGGATGATAATCTGTTGAGAATACTACTTTCTTTCTTTATTTTTTTTGTTCCGCTATGGCCAAAAATCCCCTTAAAGATGATTAATTATACTTACATTTCTATTCGAGTCGAAGATATTTATATGGTTTTAATGTCTCTTGTATTTTTAATTCAACTTCTTAGAGGAAAGGTTAGATTAAATAAAGATTATTTATATATATTTAGTGCCTTTTGGGGAGCGGTCCTATTGTCGACCGTGTGGGGCATATTTGTTTCAAAAACAATTTTATACGCTCATCTGGGCTTTCTCCATTTTCTAAGGAGAGTTGAATATATGCTGGGTCTTCTTTATTTCTTTTTCGCTTTTTAAAGATAGAAAAGATTTGTTTTGATTATTTAACTACTTCTTTATTGCTCTGTGCCTATCTGCCCTTTATGGAATTGGACAAAAATTCTTTAATCTGCCGGCCGTCCAAACGATGAATCCTGAGTACGCAAAAGGC
>MWSR01000028.1 GCA_002050095.1 Microgenomates bacterium UTCPR1 | reverse complement strand
CCTGTTCCTGTCGCCATTTCAAAAAGGTATCGTTGCTTGCCATTTTTGCCGGCTTCCTGAAGGGCTCTTATTGCTTGAATCTGATACGGTCTTAATTGGCGTAGCTGGTATTTTTTAAAAAACGAATCACTTGTATTTTCGTTTTTGTATAGAGGATCATCTTTAAACGTTGGCATTTGGGTCGCAATAATGTAATTTTTATCGACAGCTATTTTTGCTAACTCCTCGGGGTGTGGGATGTATTCTTCGTACTGACTGATGGACTCTTGAGTTGGAAAACGAGGGACAGGTGTGGGATTGCCAAACTTTGTATCCCATAGATAATGAATATTACCGTTTGAAAGAATTACAAAACGAGCATTAACGTTTCGTGCATAGTTTCCCGCCTGTTCCTTGGCAGATAGAGGATTAATGGATTCTCTTTTTGCCTCAACTACAACTAAAGGTCTATTGTCCTTATCAAGAAGTAGAAAATCAATTGATCCATGGCGACCATCACGGGTGACAGCATTTTCAAGATCATCACCTAAGTCTTTAAATTTTATGTCTGCCTCAAGTTTGATATTAGCTTTTCCTTCATCCGTATCTTCAAAGCGCCATCCCGCTTCTTCAAGAAGCTTGTTTATTTTTATCCTGGCTTTGGCTTCGTTTTGTCCGTGCATAATTTTATCCTTTCTCCGGTAAATCTTTTAATTTTTTACCATTATACTCCCAGTAAGCAGCGCCCTGATAAGCACCGCTACTATTTACCCCTCCTCTATCCTCATAAATCTTGCGGGTAAGGGGTGAGAGTTTCCAAACTTGGCCGCCATATTCCACTTCGCGCTCACCAACTACTTTTGCGGTGATTTCTTTATCAGCTATAAAGATAATTTCCTCACCTTCTTTAATGCCTTTCTTATAAAAGGTAAATAAAGTTCCTTGCTTTCTAGTGGCAGCAACTTCATCAAATTCTTTATCTTTGTTAATATTCTTAGGAAAAATTACTTTTCCTTCAAAAGATAACAGAAGCTGTCTGACTAAATCATAATCAAGGGCGAATAACTCACTGTCACCAACCTGATGTTTGTTAAAAATTTCTATTAAAAGATCTTCTTTGTCTTTGTAATCTTCGACTTCAATCGCAAAGAATCTTTTAAGGCCTGAAACATTATAGTAACCATTCGCCTCAAGAAAGCGCATCCTCTCCTGGTAATTATCGGTGCTCGTCTGACCTATTTTTATGAGGCCGGAGACGGCTGTCGTCATGATGTAAATAATTCCTTTCATAACTTTTATCTCATAAAATCTTAAAGTTTTCCGTTCCTTATTTTCAGATCGCACCGTAATAAATTATACTCCAGCAACTCTCTTCAGTCTATACAAAAAATGGGAGATATAATTTATAATCTCTGTCACTCTGTTCCAAAAAATACACCTAGCAAAAAATGAGGGGAGGAGGAAAAGATTAAATAATAAATGGTAAATGGTAAAGAAAGACTAAAGATTAAACTTGTTTCCACTAACTATTTTTTTAGTTATAATTTTGCAATTAGAACAAGTACTATTTTTTACAGATGAATTTCGAATATATTTAGATTGAAAGTATTGTATATTTAAGAGACAATTGTATATAAGTATGCAACAAGCACCAGAAAAACGATCATTTGCTTCATGTGATGAGGCATCGCAATTAACTACCCCAAACCTCATAGAAACTAAAGTTCCTTATAACTTCCAAACAACTTTAGATAAGTGTAATATTGCTTTGAACAGAATTAAAAACAAAGACAATCCAACCAAAAACAGAATTACTATTACCCTTTCTACATTTAACGGGCACGAATTACTAGGACCTACCCTTAAAGATATTTCACACCAATTAAGATCTGCTAATCTTACTGGAGATATATTTGTTATTAAAAATAATGGAGGAGGAAGTTCAAGTAAATTTATAAATCGAGAGATGAGTGAAGAAGAGATAGAAAAACTAAAAGAAGAAATTGGAGTAGATAGTATTGTTTTCGGTCATACGATAAAAGCTACAACATATGAACCTACCTTAACTCCTGTGTCTTCCTCAAAAACAATACAAATAGATGATGAAAGTTTTTTAAGTAATTCGGGAATAAACTTAATTGTGATCGATCAGCAACAAAGTGAAGAAAATCAAGGAAAAATTCGCGCATATAGAGACCTCTTCGACTACTTATACCAATTAAATCAACATCATTCCTATTGTCCCGAATTTCTATTTACAATGGATTCTGAAACAAGATTAGTAAGCTTGAGAGGTAAAGATAATTCAGAAAGCCTATTACATATGATTATTCTTGCAAAAAAATCTGTTACAAATGGAAGGAAAGCTATGATTGGAGCAAAACTAAAATTTATTCCTTACAACGAAAAAGGTGATCCCGATCAATCTTCGACGACACCGCCAATGCAAGAAGTAATTAGCATAATGCACGGTCAAAAAGGTTATGAGTGGTTACCTGGGGGAGCTACCCTAGGAGAGTTTTCTGACATGGTACCCATACTTAAGACAATAAGTCAAGATTTACCCGGCACTAGAATTGAAGATGTCCTAACTACTGTAATAGCAAAACAATTAGGAATAAAAACTATTATAGATACAGATGTAGCCCATCTTAATAGGTGTCCAAATGGAGATGAAAAAGCTCAAGCATTACAACAAATGATCCGTTGGCTAAGCGGACTTGAAGGGTTAAAAATTATAGTAGGAGAAAAACTATCTAGGACTGTTATAAACGATAATTTATTTAATATAATAAGACATCCTCTGATTGCTAAATTCATAAGAGCAGAGGAGGTCAGTATTCTATATTTATTAAAAGGCCTTTTACCTTATATTAAAGCCAAAGGAAACTCCAAGAGGGATCCTGATAACTTCGTAGATGGAAGAGCTACGTTCTAAAAAACCTTCTAAAGATTGTTTTAAACTCTCTTTATCTGCGTGATAATTCGGTTGGCCAAGTCTCTTTTGTCAATTAGATAACTATCCCACTTATTTGATTCTTTTCTTTTTCGACTTGCAACAAAACCAAAACTTTTTCCTCTATCCAGTTTATTGGCATTTTTTATAAAATCGGGAGCGGGGACAAACCAGAGATAATCCCAAAGGTCCCCTTCCTCAGTATCAAAATAACAAAAAACAACTGCCATCAAGTATTTATCTGCAATACCTGATGCTTTTGTTGTAGCTGTAAGACTTCATCAGGATTTCCTCCGAA
>MWSR01000015.1 GCA_002050095.1 Microgenomates bacterium UTCPR1 | reverse complement strand
AAAGACGTACGTATTGAGGTGCACAATAGAGATACGGTAAAAACGGTTGATGTCGCAGGATCTTCTCTTTCCGATACCGAACTGGACAAAATACTTTGGTTTTCCTTTTCGAGCGGAAAAGAAAGATATCTCAAGATCAACTACCTAACAAAAAAAGAAACCGTATCGACCATAAAAAAAGTTGGCCCAATCAAACCTCACCTGACTCGGAACAATCTTATTATGTTTATTTTTTCACTTATTGTGTTTATCCATTTAATCTTTGCTCCTTTCGGATTAGTATCATCTTTTTATATCTATCGTAGTCTCGACAATCTAAGAAAAGAAAACATCGAAAACTCCGAATACTTTGTATCAAAAGCCTCACTATTCAACAACATTTCAAAGAAATTGTATTCTCTATCTAGACCAACCTTCCAAACACTGGGCATTTCCGCTTTTCCCGATGATTTCGTTGAAATTAACAATCATGGTATTGATGCTATCCTGCAAAGTCAGGTAATCGTCGCAAACTCAAAAGAAATCCAAAGACAGATTTTTAAAAAAAATAAATCAGCTGCCGAGAAAGATGATCTTAAACTTCGTTTCAAAAAACTTGACAGCTCGCTGGAGCAGTTGGCTGAAGATATGGCTTCCATTAGCCAAAAATTAGATCTGCCTTTTGAAAAAGTAAAATCCTTTAAAAAAAAGCTTTTTGAGGCCTCGGATCTGATTTCAAAGTCGAGAAGATTTATGGACTACTTTGAAAAAGCAATCTCGAGTGAGACACCTAAAAATTATCTGATTTTTTTTGCGAACAATATGGAGCTTCGACCGGGCGGAGGATTCATTGGCTCGTTTGCGGTCGTTAAGCTTGAAGATTATGAGGTCGGCGAACTTAGAGTATATGACGTCTACGATGCTGACGGCCAACTTACCGCTCACGTTGATCCGCCAAAGGCGATATCAAAGTATCTGGGAGTTCCCCACTGGTTTTTAAGAGACTCCAACTTTTCGCCGGACTTTCCAACCAATTATCAAAAAGCTCTTTTCTTTTTAGAAAAAGAGCTGGGGATGAGTAATTTTGACGGCAGCGTCCTAATTACCACCACTTCGGTTGAAAATATCCTATCCGCCTTCGATAACTTGTACCTACCGGACTACCGCGAAACAATCAATGCAAAAAATTTTTACCTGAAAACTCAATTCCAAGTTGAAAAGAATTTTTTCCCCGGATCAACGCAAAAACAAACTTTTCTTTCAAGTATCGTTCAACAGATGATCATCAATTTGGAAAATGTATCAACGACAAAATTATTGCTTGGGATCAAAAAATCATTGGATGAAAAACAAATGGTTGTCTACTCCAGCGACAAAAATATTCAAGCATTGGTCGATTCGTCTTTTTGGTCGGGTCGTGTAATTGAGCCAAAATGTTTGATGGATAGCGAAGAATGTATTATCGATTATCTGTTTCCATATGATGCAAATGTTGGCGCCAACAAGGCAAACTTTTTTATTAATAAATCCATTTATCTAAAAACTCTAATCGATAACGACGGTAAGATAAACCATCAACTGCTTGTTAAATACGAAAATTCTTCTCCGTCGGAAATATTTCCAACCGGATATTTTAGAAACTATTTCCAGGCCCTTCTTTCAAAAAACTCAATCATAAAGTCGGTAACCGTTAACGGAGTATCGGTTGACGACTATGACGAAAGCAACGATAATTTCAAGTCGATTGGTTTCTTTTTTGAAATACCACCAAAAGGAAGTGCCGAAATCAAAATAAACTACGTTCTCGATAAAGCGATCGGCAAAGGCAAACAGATCTATCAGCTGACCTTCCAAAAACAAATTGGTGCCGGAAATTCCGACCTGATATTGGATTTCAGATTGGGCAATAATATCTCGCTGATAAATCAGAATTTTTCTCCCCTTGTCAAAGACGGTGCGATTATCTATAATACAAACTTATCGACAGACAAAATATTTTTTATTGAGCTGTCAAATTTATAAATATGCAAAAAACAACCACTGAAAAACAAACTCTCGAGGTAAAATCAAGGGAATTGGTAGGAAAGAAGGCTAAAAAGTTGAGAAAGCAAGGTCTTGTGCTTGCCAATATTTACGGACCGGAATTCAAATCCAAATCGGTTAGCGTTGATCTAAAAAGTCTTTTGAAGACCTATAAGATAGTTAAAGAAACGGGTGTTGTTTATTTAAAACTTGACAGTAGCGAAGTCCCCGTCTTAATAAAAAATATTCAAAAACATCCTGTTACCGATTTCATTCTCCATGTCGATTTTCGCAAGATAGATCTGAAGAAAAAAATTGAAACCGCCGTTCCTGTTAAAACGACCGGCGTTTCCGAAGCTGTTTCGCAAAAAGGTGGAGTGCTTCTTCTCCAAACGGAGTCAATTGATATTGAAGCACTACCTCAAGAAATTCCTCATTATATCGAGATAGATATCAGTACTATTAAAGAAATCGGCCAAGAGATTAAGGTTTCCGATCTTAAAAAATCAGCTTCTTATGAAATCAAAACAGATTCTAACAAAGTTGTCGTTTCCGTCGTAGAACACAAAGAAGAAAGCATTACCCCGGATACGACCGTTGCTGCTCCTGAAGTAATCACCGAAGCTCCAAAAGAAGGTGAAGTCGCAGCTACCGAAAGCACTCCAGAGGCAGAAAAGGCTGGTGCTAAGGCAAAAGCTGAAGAAGCAAAGCCGGAAACTGCCAACCCAAAAAAATAAAAGTTTGATAGAATTATAGCTATGACGATTATTAAAACCGAGTTTGCCTTGGCATTAAATCAGGTTGCTACCGAAAGGGGTATTTCTCCTGACGAAGTCATATCTTCAATTGAGGCCGCCGTAATTGCTGCCTATAAAAGAGAGTATCCCGAAACAATCGAAGACGAGACAATAATTGCAAAAGTAAATAAGGAGAGCGGAGAAACAAAGATCCTCAAAGACGGAAAAGATATCACACCGCCCGGCTTCGGTAGAATTGCCGCGCAGACGGCGAAACAGGTCATCATACAAAAAATCAGAGAAGCCGAAAAAAAGAATGTCGCTTCACATTACAAAACTCAAATTGGTACCGTTATTAAGGGAAGAATCATTCGCTACGACGGATATAACGGTTTTTTGGATATTGGGCGGGCGGAAGCTATATTGCCAAAAGAGGAACAAATAAAAACGGAACGATATCAAGTAAACGATACGCTGATTGTCTACCTTAAAAACATCGAAGATGATAAGTTCGGCAACCCGCGTATCATAGTCTCGAGAACGGATCCAAGACTTATAAGTGAATTATTTAAACGTGAAGTGCCCGAAATTGCCAATAAT
>MWSR01000003.1 GCA_002050095.1 Microgenomates bacterium UTCPR1 | reverse complement strand
AAACACATGGCTGAATATTTTAAAATGCAATCTTATGCAGAATAAGATTAGTGAAATCGAAGAAATGTTTAAAAATATATTTAGAGGGTTATCTAATGAATTTATAGATGCGGAATCACTATATATTAAGGTAGAAGCAAGTGTGCTAAGTCCAAAAGAAGGAGCAAATGCAATGCGAAATGTCTTAAATCATTTAGAAGGAAACCTCATGGAGAAAGCAAGAAAATATCCAAAAGAACAAGTCAATAAAAGTGGAAGATGGAGATTTATTTCTGACAGCCTAGCTATAGGAGGGTTAAATAGTAATCAACATTCTTTGTTAATATCAAAGGAAAATGATCAAAATAGAATAAAAATTGAATTAACAGAAATTTGCAAAAATACTGCAACGAACCCCTTATCGAAGCTAAAAATAGTACATACTCAGTGGTTAGATCATATATATACTACATTAAAACTAATCGAATTTAAAATACCATAAAATTCAATAAAATCAGCTTTTTTATAGTGTCTCATTTGTCTTATTTAGCCTCATCTTGAGACAGTCCTGTAATAGAGCATCGATATTGCTGAGATTACAGGCCGGAATGGTTCTAATCCGACGGGGGGAGCCCAACGTTTCTTATTATAACCGCATGATTTTCTTGTAATACCAAGAAGATCGGTGTAGGCACGGCATTGATAATCACCCTATTTTTCACTTCAAATCTTTCAAAGAAGAATCTCATATAATGTCTCTTCAAAAACGGTGGTGCATCGATATAGGTTTTATAAATATTTCGGGTTAAAGAGAGTATTTCTTCAATCAAATTCATATCAATCCGGCAACTATCTTCTATCTCTTTGACTCTTGATTCGGCATTTTGGATTTTGAGTTCCAATTCATTGTGTTTTCGCTTGTATGTCTCTCTGTCTATTGTTTCATCAAGAAGACTGTCTTCCAATTTATTTCTCCTCGTTTCAAGGGAGGTTTTCAGGTTAATCACAGATTGTTTGTTTAAAAGTGATATTTTTCGGTTTGCCTCAAGTTTTTCCTTAACTTTTTTCATAACAAGGCTTATAAATTCTTTTGTGAATTCCATTTTTTTGAATTGTTCTTCAACTTGTTTTTCCAAATTATTCATCTCAACATACGGAGCAGAGCAGTTGTTGTGATCCCTTTTTTGACAGTGGTAGTATGCTATTTTTCCGCCTCGACTTCTGAACTTTTTTTCATTTATATGCCATTCAGCTGTATACCTCTGTCCGCACTCCGCACAAGTAACAAATCCTCTCAATAAAAAGTCATGGACTCTTTTTCTCAATAGAAAATCTCTGTGCTTTAATAAGACATACTGGCAAACCTCAAAAAGATCTTTGCTAATAATAGAAGCGTGCTTTCCTCTCTTAGATTGTCCGTGCCATCTTATTTGTCCGAAGTAAAAAGGGTTATTTAATATATTGCAAATTACACTATGTCCTAAGGGGGTTCCTTTTCTTGATAGGATATTTTTGTCAGCCAACCAGTCTTGAATACCAAGAATAGAATAGTTTCCTGTGGCATACATCTCAAAAAGCTGTTTGATTATTGGAGCTTCGTATGGATCGGGCTCACACGTCTTCCTCTGTTTATCTCCGCCAACGCTTCTGTATCCTATTGGTGGAGGAGTAGGTTGCCAGCCATCTCTAAACTTCTGCATTAATGCATCCCTTGTCCTATTCCCGTTTACTTCCGATTCCCATTCCGCGACACTAGCAAGTATGTTTGCTATCAGACTAGATCCTTGAGTTATATTGCCTTCCAAAACAGAAATCATTTCCACGCCTTTTGCTTCAATTTCCTTTTTAATGTTTCTGAAGTCAGAAACATTACGGGCAAAACGGTCAATCTTATAGATTATCAGCGCATCAACTTTGTTTTCGTCTATTGAAGTCAACAGCTCCTGAAATGCCTCCCGTTCAGTAGTCCTGCCGCTTTTTCCATCATCTGCAAACTGTCTTTTGACATGGTAACCGTGAGATAGAGCATAATCCCGACAAGCCTTTTGTTGGTTATCCAACGAATATCCTTCCTGAGCTTGTTCGTCGGTTGAAACTCTAATATAGCTATAACAGGTTTTCATATCAATCTATATAAATATTAAATATTATTTTTCGATAAAGGTCAACGGTTTTAAGCCTTGTAACGATCTAAATATTGAATTTTACTGTTTTTAAGTATAAATCTTAATAGAATTAAGATTCTATATGCTCATGTCACATACTCTTTTACAAAAGCTTCTAGTCCCCAATTAAAATCAGATGTATTATTACAGTCCATAGAGTTAATAGATACTTTATGGCCGATTTGACTGATTTCATAAGAGACTCTAAACACAAAAGGGAAGCCGAATTTTTTTACCCACTGTTTACAATTTGCTGAAGCTGACTTGAAAGATTTTTTAGTAGTTGTGGTGATAAGATGAATAGTCCGTCTTCTGCCCTTTCTTTTATTGACTAATGATATTTTTTGAGGTTGTTCTTCCATAAAGTTTAATAATTATTAAGTATTTACATATTCTTCTTTTGTGTCTTCTTTGAGATTCTTATTTATCCACTCACGGTCATCATCGGTAAAGGATGTATCAACATTAGAAGAAACTGTAGAGTTTTGATCGGTTTTTTGAGGTCGATCTTGTTGCAATTCTGAAAAGTCTTTATGCGGATTTGCAAACAATTCATGCAGTTTTTCAATAGGAAGCTTGGTTACCTTTTTGACTTTATCTAATTCGAATAAGTAATAATTGGGAACGTAAGTTACATCGGCTTTTACCATTAATAATCCAACTTTAATTAAAGCCTTCCGCGCTCTATATATAGTTGTCTTATTAACGCCGAATTCGTTGGCTAATTGTTCATCACTTCTCAAAATGGCTTTGTAGTGCCTATGTCTCGGATCAAAAGAAGTCTGCATAATAAAGCAGATGTATATCCCTAATTGAGATATTGAGATTATTCCTGTCTTGGGCAATAATAAAACACTGCGCAAAATTGGAACATAGCCTGAATAGTTAACGGGATATTTAATTTTCATCTTATCTTGAAACTCTAATAATTATTAGAGTTTAATTTCTTCAAAAATTATGCTTTTTAAGTTTTCAAAACTCTCAAATAGTAATCTAGGGTTTACGATTGCTTTATCTGTAAGGTAATCTTTGATCAAGCTCGTTGTTTTGTCTGACCTTTCAAATATAAAGGTTACTTTTCTTGAATTATGTCTTTCTGTTTCACAAATAGAGACTCCCTTACTAAGGAGAAATGAAGCTATTTTTATATCAGAGGTAAAAAAACCTTTATCTTTTTGATTTTCCATATTGGTTTTCAATCTTTTTATCAACAGAACCAAGTTTTTTATAAGTTATTTGCTGAATAAAAATTTGTGCCAGCATTTCAGCTGCCACCTCTATTCTTTGTTGTGATTCAGTCTCATTTTTTTTAATCATTAAATCAGAAAACTTATCTTCTGATTATCGTATGCAGGAGAGCGCAAATGTCGGAAGACTAGAGAGTTGGAGTTTTCCAAATGAAGGATTCATATTTTTCGATGCCTTTTCTTATCGTGCTCTCGTGGAAATTAACCTCATTTTTAGCTATTTGAGAAGGCTTTTTCCCTGATTTATATGCAAGATACCATTCTCTATGTTTTCTTATGGACGGTTGTTCCTTGCTAACATCCCAAATTTTATGAATGTATTCATATTTGGGTACCCCTTTAAAATTGCCTAATTGACTAGTATATTTCCGATATGCCTTAAGCACGTCTTTCTCTCTTGCACCTGGGGAAAGAACGATGTAATAGGTATCGTCCGGAGTAGTTGCTTCGTCCATGTAATAAAAGACATCTCGTTTACAGTCGAGATAGGCCGGAGAATAATCAGAATCGCTTACTTCATTTCGATAAACAACGGCCGTAATCACACCTGAATAAGTAATAGGTAGGTATAGTCTCTTTCTGCTTTTTTCAACTTCAACATCCATTTTCTTAATCTCGTCATCTGTGGGTATTTTAGACAATTGATCATCACTCAAAGGAATCTCTATATCCAAGGCCGATCTTATTCTCTTTACTTCTTTCAAGAAATCTTCCCTGTCTACAACTGAAGCAACATCTGTATATAGCCTATCGTCTTTGATATTAATTTGAATATCCATCTGATTAAATTATAAGATAAAAAGAAGCTTATAAAAAGCCCGTAAAAGTAAATTTATGAGATTTATACATAGTTATTATTAACGGTTTTATCGTATCCATCATATAGTCACACAGATATACAAAAACTCTCTCTATTAAAAGAGTATTTTGTTTCATTAGGCTGACAATCAGTCCAAAATACTACACTCTTTGAGCATAATTATTCCCAAAGATTGACTATCTACTGTCCCTTGGACTGTTACTGTGTTTCCGTTTTCAACCGTTGTTAAAGCCGACTTATCTTTGAAAAAACACTGGATCGAAGTTCCAAACATCTCGCCATTTTGCGGTTCGAGTGATAGATATGGGGAACCCATAATATCTTCGCTTATATTTTTTATGACTG
>MWSR01000005.1 GCA_002050095.1 Microgenomates bacterium UTCPR1 | reverse complement strand
TCCCAACACGACTGGACTCGAACCGAATACTATATCTACGATAGTAACGATTAGATCATTGCAGTAAGCTATAGATGAAATCTTCATAAAAAAATTCCTCAGGTTCTGAGATAGTCGAAGGCTCTTAAAGAAGTTCTTAAATATACTACAAGGACTGTTTTTATGCTCTAAATAGATCAAAGTTGGATGTCCTGGAGAAGGACCTCGGATTCGCACCGTTTAGGCTTAAAATATTATAACGACTATGAAACCTAAAAAGCTTTTTGAAGATATGGAAAAAGCGCCCTATCTTGAACATTGGATAAGAATAAATAAATTACTTGAATTAGTTAAATTAGTTGAGTTTAAAGGACTAAAAGATAAAAAAATATACCGTTACCAATTCGAGTTGTATATGGCATTTTTTATGTTTTGTTATCATTTGAAAGATTGGATTATTAATTCTAAGGCTGTTAAAGCTAATGTCGTCCATGAATTTATAAATAAATCTTATGGTCTTGGAATTTGCCGTAACCTATGTCTGGGCATTAAACATTTTGATGTAGTAAATCCTAGTCCACCAGAAGTTGCTAACTTCGGTCCAGGTTCAAGAATTCCGATAGTAAGAGAATATAATTATTTTGGAAAGGACCATACGACTAAAGTTTTAGTCGACGGAAAAAACTATAATGCTCTAGAACTAGCTGAAAATTGTGTTTCTGAATGGAATAGGTTTATTAAGAAACATAAATTAATGGGGTACGGTTTAACTTTTCGATATAAATGATTATTTAATAAATGCTCTATTATGAAGTTTTTTTGGAAGAGGAAGATTATTGATTAACTCTCTTCTCGCCTTTGGGGATCCTTCACGAATAACGTATTCTGTATATTCTCTAATTGTTATTTCACCATCATAATTATCTTTGCTTAAGTAATTTGCCTCCCTGATTATTCTTTTATACTCTTCCATCGCATCTTTTAAATTACTTGTCACTACTAATTGTTCATCGGGAATATTATTTACGGTTTTAAGAAGTGATTCGATTAACTTCTTTTCCTCTATGTATTTTTCTTTACATTTTCTATCACGTGACCGCGTACAGTGATAATACACATGTCGGTGAAAGCCGCCATTTTTCAATTTTCTTTTTTTCTCTTCTCCACATATTCCTGAACCGCAGGTATAACATTTAAACAACCCTTTGAATGCAAATATTTTACCGATATATGAATGCTTGCTTGGATCGGTTAATTCACTTTGCGTATCTTCAAATACTTCCTTAGTTATTATCGGTTCATGTTTGCCTTTATATAGTTTTCCTTTTGGATATTCGTAATATCCATAATAAAAAGGATTTTTTAACATGAGGTAAACCATACTTATTGTTATCCTCCTTCCTTTTCTTGTCGTAAATCCAGCTTTATCCATCCATTCTTTGACCATGCGGCCACTGTGATACATATACGCTGCCCTATCAAAAGCCTCCTTGATAATTGGAGCTCTTTCAGGATCGATAATAATATCTCTGACTCCGGCAAAAGTACGGTTCATATATCCTAATGGGGCAACTCCAGGCCGCCACCCCATCTCACATTTCATCCTCATCCCTCTTTTTACGTTTATTGCCCTGTTGTCATTTTCAAGCTTTGCCTGACTGCACAAAATCATAAGTAAAAATTTATCGTTGGGCTGATTATGGAATGATTGGGAATATGTTTTGATTTCCTGAAGTTTTTCCTGATCCATAAGATCAACTATCCTTCCCAGGTCCCCGGCATTCCTTGAAAGTCTGTCAGGATTCCATGTTATAATGCCGTTAAATTCCCCTTTTACTATATCTTCTATGAGCTTCTGAAAGACAGGTCTCTGACCTGATGCTTTAGCCGAATGACTTTCATACCGAATTTCTTTGATATAGACCTTGTCTCTTTCTGCAAGCACTTTCATTTCTTTAATCTGGGAATCGATGGACATTATCTGTCGTTCATCACTTTCCAAACTTTTGCGGGCATAAAGGCAATACTGTATTTGAGTATCATCCATACATACAAAGGAATGACGGAACATGCTGTTGAAGTCAAATGTATAATAAGAGAGGTCTTCATTATGAAAAACAAAATAAGAATCGATGATACAAATTTGAGCTATTTTGAATTTGGCAAGGGAAAGACTATTCTTTTTCTCCATGGTGGGAGATTACGAGCATTAACTCATAAAAACATTCTTTTGAAACTAGCAAATAATTATCATATCCTAGCCCCTGATATTCCAGGATATGGTAAATCTTCAACTCCAAAGGAATCTTGGAGTTTCCAAGATTACGCTACTTTTTTTGATAAATTCTTAAAAAGAATAAATATGAGTGAAGTTATTGTTGTTGGATATTCATTGGGTGGAGGAATTGCATATAGTCTGGCAAATGTTTCCCCTCGCGTTAAAAAGCTTGTTTTAATTGACTCTGCAGGAATCGAGAAAACGAAAGAAAATGAACATATGAGAGATCTGCAACGATTGTTTTTCTATCTTTCGAATCCAAAGTATATTTTTACATTTTTTACCCTTATAAGAGAATATTTATTATTTACAATGAAACATTCAAAAAATCTTAGTCAAATAAAAACCATTAGGAATAATTTGAATAATTCTGTTGGATACATGGAAAATTTGAAGGTGCCTACTTCAATAATCTGGGCAAAGGATAATGGTATTTTCCCCGTTTCAGTTGCTAAAAAATTAAATGAATCAATAAAATCCTCAAAATTATTCTTGGTAAACGGCAATCATGATTGGATTTTGTATAAAGAAAATATATCTATGGATATACTAAATAAAGCCTTAATATAGTCTAATTCATCTGTCTTGTGGTATAATTCGTCTTCATGAGCGTATTGGAATCGGGCAAATTTGCTTAAAAAGCAACCACCGGACTTTTTAGAGATTATCCGCATTATCCGTCTATAAAAAGAAGGCCCCTTCTTAATGAATTGGCGCAGACCCCCCCCAGAGAGCCATTTAACCGTGAGGAAGGACTCCTTGATAAGTTTACATCCATCATGGAAAGACGTGGAATAACAAAAACTCCTAAGAATAAGGGTCCTTATTGGATGAATAATGTCAGTTATGATCCTTTTGAAGTTTATGGAACAGCTATCCAATTTATGGACCAACATGACGGCCCTTTACCAAAAACTACCTTACCACCTTCAAGAGATATTGAAATTTTTGTCAATAGAGTCTTGCGGGAACCAACAGAAAAAGTAACAATTGACCGTCAGTTTGAGATTCTTCTTGATATTTCAAGAAATGATGTAATTGGAGCGGCTAATATTGGTATGTTGGCGAATAGGTTAATGTCACGTTTTTCGGATCAACGTGCATATCCATCACTATGTCTTGACGGCAAAGAAATTGAATATCAAATTACACAAGATGAAGAAATTGAGCCAATAATGAGAGAGTGGTTTCATAAAGTTGCAAGGTTTGAAAGTTTTAATGACGTAAACGGTAGAAACGACGGCTCAGGTGACCAATATTATTTCTGGACCCATTTTTTTGCTGCTTGTGTATA
>MWSR01000058.1 GCA_002050095.1 Microgenomates bacterium UTCPR1 | reverse complement strand
TCAATCATCAAGTCGAAGACAGTCTACTACGTCAATATACTGAATGGTATTTCTGCCTTTAATTTGGATAAACCCGTTTCTAAAAGCATACCTAACGCCGTTTTTGTCTTCAAAAAATACCCATTGCAAAAGAGTTTCGTTAAAAGAATAGATTCTTGTATTACCGCCAGTTCCGGATCCGAATAATTCTTGGGGCCTTTGTTTCTCAATTTTTTTTAATTTATTTTGTAATAATTTGAAAATGTCTCCAGTTTTGGGAATAATACAATATTGACCGCCTTCTCCCATTTGACTTTCAACATATCTTTTCCAAAACTTAATGTTATATCTCGGAATTCTACCTAAAAAATTTAGCTGACTTGTTAATCTTGTTACGCCGATAGTTCCTGCTGATTTTTCAACTGCTTCGTCCAATATTGCGCTTGTTATAGGGTAACTAAGTGCCAACATAGGAAGTGTTACAAAAGGGATCACGGCTGAATATTTACCTCTATCATCTCCTTTTATCAATAATTCTACCCAACTACCAAATTCCATACTTAACTTATCTCTGATCGACTTTGCAGACTAATTGCTATCATTGTCAAACGAATAATGTTGATTAATTAAAGGAATTAGTCCATTCTTTATACAAGGATCACTCCATCGGCATATAAAAGATACACAAAATTTGAAATGCGAAGATGGAAAAATCCTATTGGTAAAGAAAGGCATGTTTACATGGAACAGAGATTGAAAGATCCTTTAGGGAGGGTTCTGAAATTAATGAGAAAAGATACAAAAGACCCTGGAAAGATTGATGATTATTTAGGTTTTAAATTGGTCTTTGAATCAAAAAGAGATATCTATGATTTTTTGGATACTTTAGAAGAAAAACTTTCTGAATCTGGGTCTATGGTTTATCATGAAGAACCCTATGACATAATCTCAAACGGAGATGACTTCAGGTTAACCAATGCTGGTTCATCAAATAAACTTGGAATTGTCAAAGTTCACTTAATTATTAACGGCTACAGAGTTGAATTACAAATGCATACTTTTAGGACATTCCTTGATAGTCGCTATCACGACGAGCGGGGTTTCGAGGCTTATTCCATAAAAAGGTTATTTGAAGGTCAAAAAAATGAAAAAGGCGAAATCGAACCAGGAGCAATTGATTTTATATACTCATCGGATATTTTTGGTGATGAAATTTTAAACAGCAAAGATGCTTTACTTGATGAAAGGCGAACTGCAATAAGAAATGCTGCCTTTTATATTCCAAAAGAAAGAAATAAAGAAGGATATACTTTTGAAAAGTATACCTCAGAAGAATTTTTAGCAGATATGGTAAAAATTGTCCAGCAACTTGAAGAATTCCCCGAACAGATTATTGCAGTTGGAATCAGCGGTCATTTTATGGCCGCTCAACTTTCGAAATTGTTAGGAGGAGTGCCGATTGAAGAATATAAAGAAGATATGAAGGGAATTGATAATAATAAACGGTCATTAATTGTTAATGGGTTATCAAGAGACACAAAAAGAATAAAAAGAATTAAAGAGGTTGTTAAAAATTCTAAAGTTGCTGTAATTGCCGAACGATTAACGGAAGAAACAAAAAATATTGTTGATTATAGTGCTTGCCAAATAAGCTCAGACGTTTGGTTTCACTATTTCTGGGAACTACCGGACATAAACATTAGTTTTGCTCAAGGAGTTGCTTTATTTTATCGAATAAGTAAAGATGGGGAGATTGAATTTTTAGCAGAAGAGTCACAAGAAAGCGACGGAGATAGAGATCTTAAACTTATTGGCGGCAAACATGATAAAAGGGAACCTGACCTAGGGGCAACTGTTTTAAGAGAATTGAAAGAAGAAACGGGAAAAAAATTTAAAAGATCCGATTTCATTCCTTTAGACAATCTTGCTTTTAATTTTGAACCTAATCTACAAAAAGACATCGGTCAGGCCGACGTCAAAAAAGGATTTAGTCAGGCTTTTGCCAGAAAAGTTGGTGAAAAATTTAATCTTCCCATAAAAGAAAAAAACGAAAATAGAAGGCGATTATGGGTCACAGCTGAAGAATTTAAGAAGAGATCTATGTGGCCTAGTTATTCAATAAACATAGATCATTGGATAAATCAAATTCAACAAATTGAAAATATTTCCTAAACGTCATCTTTTTGTTTGAATTCTCTGTCCTTCGGCGCTTTTTTTAGCAAAAACTTCTTTTATTCCACGAAAAGATATTGACTCGGCAACTGATAATCTTAAAGTTCTTTGTGCGTCAAGTCTAAATTTATCATAAATTTGAGGAATTCCAGCTTCTTCTAACCTTTTCACTTCATCAGGCGTTATCATTTCAGCTAATTTTTCCGGAGTTTTAACCTTAAACTCCCAGCTTGTTTTAGTTTTTGCATCATGATGAACACATTTATCAATTCTTGGAATTTCGTAAGCTTTTGGTTGATCAGGATGCCAGTCTTTTTGATCAAGTTTATCCCAATTCTCCGTAGTATTTTCTGTTGCGATTAATTTTTTCCTCTCTCTTTGGGCTATTGTTTGATTTATTTGATCAAATAATGCCTCAGCCGAATCACTTGGCCTATTATCTCGAATAGTTTCATAAAGAAAAGTACCGTGAGGAATTCCTTTCGCTTCTAAGTCTCTTTTTATGTCTCTAAGTGTATTGGAAGCCGTAATAAAATTTTCAACCAAAGTTTCTCTTGGTAAAATTGAACTCCATTTATCAATCCATGATGCAAAAGAATCCAAAGGATCACGATAAAAGAAAACCGGAAATATTTTGTCCATCGGATAACCCATTTCTTCAAAAACTTTAAGAGGGTTATATCTTGATTCTTTATCGGTATATGGACCGATTGTGTCTTTCATGTAAAATAGAGGAACTTCAGGAATTTGAAAGCTCCAATCAGGATTTTCGCCCCACCCAAGCATTGCATGACGTAAACCTGCTTTGAAATGTTGATAAGCAACTGGGATGTCGTGAAGTTTACCTTCGGCATCTTCAACTATTGAGCCTCTAAAAACGTTTAAAGAAGCAGTTGTACCTGTTCTAGCCGTACCTATGGCAAAAACAATTGTTGGTGCATTTTCTCTATTCCATTTTGTTCTTGAGGCAATCTCTTTGTAATAGTCGGAAAGCGGTTTGTCAACCGATTCATAGTTGTATCTTCTCATATATAAAAATAAAATTAATAACTTTTAATTTGACGAAATTGATAAACCGATATTTCTTCCAAGAAGAGAGGCTTCATAATGATCAGATACCGTTCCGCCTCTTTTTGCAAATTTATGTTTAACATAAATCATCACTTCATTACCTTTTTCAAATATTTTTTGGAAAATTTGATCGCTAATCGAACTTTGACCATAAACGCAAGCGGAAAAGAAATGAGTCCAAAAATAGTATTGATCACCTGATCCGTTATTTCTTCCGTTTACATCATTAAAGCTTTCAAATCGAGCTATTTTGTGAAACCATTTCCTCATTAAAGGTTCAATTTCCTCATCAGTGGTGATCTGATAAATAATCTCTTTTCCATCTATACATAAGTCCGGATACGCCCTCTGATCTGAAAATCTTGACATTAATCGTGAGGCTAACATTCCAATATTTGCCGCACCAAGAACATCGTTTCTGGAAATGTCCAATAGTATTTCAAACTGTCTATCTATGGTTACTTTTTCGGTTGGTTCCTGTAAAACCCTGTTAATAAAAATTTCTACATCTTTTGCAGGAGGCAAAGTTGTTTTAGGCAATGGTCCATTATGTTGATCCATAAATTGAATAGCTGTGCCGTATACCTCAAATGGATCATACTGGCCGTTTCTTATCCAATATGGCCGTTTGACCTTTGGGATACCTTTTATACCTCTCTTTTCCATAACTGATTGAAATTTATCAAGTAGTCCTTCTTCGCGATTAAGCGGCTCTGTGGGGGGGGTCTGCGCCAGTTCATTAAGAAGAGGTCTTCTTTTTTTATCGAAGGATAGTGAGGATAATCTTTAAAAAGACCGGCTGTTGCCTAAAATGCAAATTTAGCTGATTCCAAATCACTCATGAAGTCAAATTATATCATAAATTTAAAGATTTAGGCTATTTCAAGGCTTTATTTAGTATGTCCATAAGTTTGTCTTCCGCATAAAAAATCCAATCGTGATTGTCGTTTACCAAAAATAGTTTTGAGTTTTTTATGGATTTTTTTAGTTTATCGGCAATTGAAACCGGAAATATTTCATCATTCTTTGCCCAGATTATTGAAGTGTCAACCTTTAAATCTTTAATATATCCAGTTGAGTTATTTAAATTATTCCTAATTTTTTTTATTTGGGAAAAATTTTTCAAATGTTCTAAATTGAACAGTAAATATTCTTTGAAAAGAGTAAGGAGGGTTGAAAAGTATCTCGGATTTAAAAGATAAAATAATAGTCGTTTAAAATCTCTCATAAATTCTGTACCGTAAGTTTTTTCTATTCCCGCAGAATCAATCAGAATAAGTTTTTTTACTCTGGGTGAAATATTTGCTAAGTTATATGCTATTCCGCCACCTAAAGAATAACCAATAGCAATAACTTCTTCTATATTGATTTTCCCTAAAAAATTATCAAAAAACTTTGCGTAATCTTGAAAAGTCCATAGTTCCTTTGGCGTTGACGATTCACCATATCCCGGAATATCAGGGGCTATAACGTGATATTCTTTGGATAATTTTATAAGGATATTTTGATGAGCTAACGCTTGAAGTCTCCCTCCATGAAGAAATAAAATATCTTGACCTTTTCCTAACTCAAGATAATGAAGATTTAAATTGTCTAGTAAAATTTTGTTTTTCATGTTTTAAAAATAATAGCTTAATTTTACTATAAAACACAGTAACTAGAAAATTTTACTAGACAATTTCAATCTTCATTATCTTGAGTTAGT
>MWSR01000049.1 GCA_002050095.1 Microgenomates bacterium UTCPR1 | reverse complement strand
TTGGATCTTCAATAGGCTCTTTTCTTAATGTATTGATTGACCGACCTTCAAAAGGAGAGGGGATAGGTGGACGATCGCATTGTGATTACTGCCAAGAGAAGATTATCTGGTACGATCTTGTTCCAATTCTCTCTTTTTTGTTTTTAAAAGGAAAAAGTCGTTGTTGTCATAAAAGACTGTCGCTGCAGTACCCGCTGGTTGAGATTATTACGGGGTTGGTCTTTGTATTTATTTTTAAAAATGCTATTTTTGGTCAAGGAGTAATGGAAAAGATTATCTTACTTGGGCTGGTGTCAACATTGATCGTCGTCTTTTTTTCCGACTTCAAGTATCAACTGATTTCTGACTGGACTTTGCTGTCGTTTTTTGTTTTTTCGGTTCTTTTTCATATGCAAGGACTATATGGATCTTCTTTGGCTTTTTTAAGTAATCGACTGACGTATTATTTTGTTTCGGGGCTTGTTATCGGTCTTCCAATATTTCTTATCTATTTTTTTTCTAAGGAAAAAGCGATGGGTTTGGGAGACGTATATCTTTCCGTAGTTACCGGATTTTTATTGGGTGCCTCCAAAGGGTTTATTGCTCTATATATAGCTTTTGTTTGCGGAGCAATCTATGGATTGATCTTAATTGTTGCACGACGGAAAAAGATGAAGAGCAGGGTGGCTTTTGGACCTTTTATTGTCTTGGGATGCCTTACTCTTCTTTTTTATGGAAATAGTATTATAGATGCTATTAATAAAATCTACGGTTTATAGGCAGAGGAAATCTTCGAGTAATAGATCCTGATATCGGATCACCAAAACGACCAATTTCAGCAATAACATATAAAATTTTATCGATATTACAACCGAGATATTCAGTCGGAACGGGACATTTGTTTTGAGGCTTGCTAATAACGTGTTTCAGGGAAATAATACCAGGCTCAAGCTCGGTAAATTTCGTAGTAACTAAGGGTGGATGATGTCTAATATAGTTGTCATAATATATGCTTCTTAATGATCGATCCTTAGGCACTTTGACCAACTTTCCATCTGGATTATAAAAATAGTTATGTCCGACAGAGGATTCAATAGCTTTTGCTCTCGCCAACAATATTCTCTGTATTTCTGACATCAGCGTTATAAATCTCAAATCGAGAGGGGTGCTTCGATTGTCAAGGAATTTTTTAAGTTGTGTAAGATATCCTTCGTATCTTACCGAAGATAGAGCATCTCTCTCAAATAATTTTAAATACCCCATAACGTCATCTGGTTTCAGAGCACAAAGATATTTTTCAAATCCAGAGCCTACTTCGGTAAAATTAGGATTTTTATGTCGTGCCAAGGTCCATTTTCCCCAATCGGTATGGTCGAGCCCATTAACTAAATCATCCATTGGAAGGCCGCGAATAGGAAAATGAGCATTAAACGGAGCGCCTTCATCAATACGATATACCAGCCAATGCCAATTATAGTTAGTTTCAGTTTTATGGTTGGTAGGGTTAGACTCCGCCGACATGCCAATATTAAACAGTGAAGATGGACTTTGGTCAATACATCACCGTTACCTACCTTTTTTTGTCATTTCTTGCCTAATAAGGCTTCTAATGTAGACCGACTTTGGTTGTTTCTCCAGGCGGGATACGCGATCGAGATATTTGGCGATCTTTTGATCAATGAAAAAAGTAAAACGGCAATCTGACCTTCCTTGAGCATAGTTTAGAAAATCATCAATTAACCCTTTTAAGTTCTCGTCAGTATATCTTTCACAAAGAAGGTTGTCGCTGCTATATTCCTTAAGCAGAGAAGGCGCTTCTTTGGTATAAAGAAGAAGTACGGGCTTCCCAAAATTAAGTGCCAGCGAGATTTCAAAACCAACACTAATAGATGGGAAAGACGCTTCGACAACAACGCAGTCCGTACCTATAATCCATTTCTTAAGCCGTCTATGAAAAGCGACTCTCTCCTTTTTTGACTGCATATCCACTATATTCTCCGTGCTTTTGATGATGTGGTCGGAGATGATTGTGTGGCCAGATTTCTTAAGATAATCTATAATGTTAAGGTAGTTTTTCAAAAAGAGTTTTTTACCGACAATGGAGGCGGTGAAGTAGACTTTCATACCTCTTATTGTAGTCTATAAACTATGGATAAACAAGACAGCAGAGCTCCAATTTTTATCGGTGTTGTCGGGCAGATTAGCGCCGGCAAAGGGGTATTGGTCGACTATCTGAAAGATGAATTGGATTTTATCTCCTTTTCCCTGTCGTCGATTCTTCATCTGGAGCTCAAAAAGAGGGAGGTGACCAACTATACAAGAAAATCACTTCAAGATCTCGGAGACGAACTAAGAAAAAAAGAAGGTAATGGAGTTTTGGCGAAGATGGCGCTATCTTACCTTAAAAAACAAAAGGACAAGAGAGTGGTGATTGAAGGAATTAGAAATCCGGGCGAGATCGAACTTTTAAAAAAAGAGCCGTCTTTTACTTTGATTGGAGTCAAAGCTTATCAAACGATTAGGTTTAAGCGACTCCTCAAAAGAGCAAAGCCTTGGGACCCTAAAACTTATGAAGATTTCATTAAAGTTGATAAAAGAGATCTTGGAGTAGGACAAGATAAGTCAGGTCAACAGGTAGGGAAATGTTTAGCTTATTGCGATTACGTTTTGACTAATAATGGAGGGATAGAGGAGTTTCAGAATAAAGTAAAGAGATTGATGGAGAAAATCTTTGATAGTATATAGGTGGCTTTATTCAGTTTCGGTTGGAGAAGGCGAGACCTCTTCTTGAGGAGTTGGAGCACTGTTGGTTGGCAGGTTAACCAATCCTTTGTAATTCTTACCCAATATGATAAGGATATCGGGTGTCTGATTGTTTACGGGTTCCGGTTTTTTTTCACCTTGCGGAAATTCGGCTACTTGACCGTTTAACAGGTTGGCAAGCTGTTCCGTCTCCGTCTTCCATTTGCCGGTTAAATCAATAACCTGAGTCTTGTCATAGTTATTTTCTTTGGCATTTTCGCGATCGATGACAGTGACTCCGGTAATATTGGCTTCAAATTCTTTCTGTAGTTCTTCCGTCAAGCCCTTTCTGTCGGTGCCGTTATAAAGGGTGACCTTGAGCATTTGAGGCGTCATCGAAATAACGGAAAAATCAACAACCCTGTTGGTTGAAGGTCGATAGAGGATGGCTTTGAGAGCTTTGGCATAGATAATGACTTTATCACCGTTTTCCGCACGTTTAAAGAAGGGTTGATCCTTCAGTTTGGACTTATCAAGAACGGTTGCGATTGTCGGCTCTTCATCAGTCGGTAGATCAACAAATTTTTTTAGTTTAGTCGTGATATCTTTGATTTCTTCTTTTGTAGCAATTGTCGGATTTTGAAGAATCGCTTGGGTCTTGGTATAGCGGTTATAAAAGAAGTAAGCGGTTCCAGCCAATATGAATATAACCACAATCGAAAGTATTGAAAAGAAACCGAGTTCAATTTTTTTCTTCATAGTTACATTATAGAGATAAAGTTTTCCAAAAAGCAACAGGAAGTTTATTTAATTTTTAATTTGAAATTTAAAATTTGAAATGAATTTTTAAGGCTAAATGTTTAAAAATTAAAAAATTGTAAATTTAGATTTGTTTTTTAATTAATAATTAAAAATTTCAAATTAACTTAGGGACTTAACAGTTTAAATGTTTAACAGTTTAGCTGTTTTTTTAACTGTTTAACCGTTTAGGGTTTATATGTTTATTTGCTGATTTAGGTCTCCTCCCCAGATATATTTCCTAAATTTAGGCGACTTGTTCTTGCCGATCAAAAAATACTTTTTGAGTCCGGCCGTATTGGAAATTGTTTTTAGTTTGTTTAGATCGATTTCGGTAGGAGTTTCTTTGACTTCGACCGCGTACTCTTCATTCAGGATGAAGTCTATTTCTCTGCCGTTTTTCAGGGAATAATACCGAACCCTGCCAACTCTTGCCAGTTGGTTAAAGACGGTGTTTTCAAATTGAGCACCGGTTCCAATCGGGGTCAAGATATTTGCCAGTCCGGTATCACAAAAGTACAGCTTTCTCGCTTTGACGATTTCCCGATCGGCATTTCTTGTATAGACAGCAACCGTCTGAATCAGATAGGTCTTTTCAAAAAAAGTCAAATAGTTTTTTATTGTCGACCTTGATACTCCTGTCAGTCTTGATAGTTTGGAATAGTCTATTTTGCTTCCGACCCTGTTGGCCAGAAGCTTCATCAGGGAGAACAGATTTCTTTCGTCGGAAAAGTCGGCCAATGTCCTTATATCAATATTGACATAAGAAGAAAGGATGTCGCGCAATATGTCGACCTTGTCTTTTTTGGAAGAGGCTAAAGCGACCTGTGGGAATCCTCCGAAATGGATAAATTCTTCGTAGGCGGAAGCCAGTCTATTGAAGTCCAGATCGCTGAATTCATAAGAGTTTAGATCTATGTTCTTAACGTAGGCTATTTTTTTGAAAGCCAGGAATTCACTAAAGTCCAAAGGAAACAGTTCAAATATTTTTTTTCTACCCGAAAGGGATTCGTTAAATAGATTTTTTAAATAGTATGAGCTTGATCCGGTGATGATAAATTTTATTTTATAATGATCATATAGATATTTAATCACGCTTGGAGCTTCGGGAACAAATTGAACCTCGTCGATCAATATGATAATTTTTCTTTTCGGATTTAGATTTTGTGATATGAAGTACTCAAGAATATTTTGGTAGTTTGTCTGTGAAAAAATTAGTCGATTATCGGGCATCTGAAGGTCAATAAACAAGGAATTTTTGTTCTTTAGGTCGAGTTGGAGTTGTTTAATCAGAGTAGTTTTTCCGGTTCTTCTCATTCCTGTCAATACCGTAACCGAAGGGGTTTTGGCGTGTTTTAAAAGGTCGGGGTATATTTTTCGGCTTATAAACATATGCAGAAGTAACTTTACAAAAAGTAATACTATTTGTCAAGTGCAAGAAGAATTTTAATTCGAAATCTTGTCAATTTTTAATTTGAAATTTAAAATTTGAAATGAATTTTTAAGGCTAAATGTTTAAAAATTAAAAAATTGTAAATTTAGATTTGTTTTTTAATTAATAATTAAAAATTTCAAATTAACTTAGGGACTTAACCGTTTAAATGTTTAACAGTTTAGCTGTTTTTTTAAGGTTTAAGGTTTAACAGTTT
>MWSR01000036.1 GCA_002050095.1 Microgenomates bacterium UTCPR1 | reverse complement strand
TCGTTAAGAAGAACGATTCTATCCTCATTAAAAGGAGCAGCCGTTACCCAAGTGAAGATCGGTGGTGCTCCACATCTATTTTCGACTTTGGCCGGAGTCAAGGAGTCAACATTGGAAATTGTATTAAATTTAAAACAGATGAAATTTGCCGTTAAAGAAGGCGGACCTTTCAAGATTTCTCTTCACGTCAAGGGGGTAAAAAAAGTATACGCTCGAGATATTGAGGGAGAAATTGAACCGGTAAATAAGGATTTGTATATCGGTGAAATTACCGAGGACAAAGGTGAGCTATCAATTGAAGCAATGGTTGAAGTCGGGCACGGATATGTAACAGCCGAAGAAAGAGAAGAAAAAGAATTCGGATTTATCGCTGTTGACGCCTTCTTTTCACCGATAAAAAGAGTCAACGTTAAAGTTGAAGAGACGAGAGTCGGAAGAAAATCTAACTTTGAGAAATTAACTCTCGAGGTGTGGACCGACGGAAGCTTGACGCCGACCGATGCCGTTAGGCAAGCCACAAGTTTATTATCGGAATATTTCTCTTATGTCCTGTCAGGTAAAGATACTCCCGAAGTCAGAAAAGAAAAGTCGGTTGACGAAGTTAAGAAGGAAGAGATAGATAAGAAGCTTTATGAAATCATCATTGATGAATTGAATCTTCCGTCAAGAGTGATAAATGCGCTTTTAAGAGAAAAGATTGAAACAGTTGCAGATCTGCTAAAGGTAGGGAAAGATAAACTTGTCGGAATGAAAGGTGTTGGTAAAAAATCTATCCAGTTAATTGAGGATGAGTTAAAAAAAATGGATGTTCAGTTATGAGGCATAACGTCAAAAAAATAAAATTTAATTCCGGTAAAGATGCCAATAGGTCTTTGGTTCGCAAGTTGGCGGTGAATTTTTTGGATAACGGTTATTTACAGACAACTTTGCCGAAAGCAAAGGTACTGAAAACTTTTATTGAAAGAATGGTCACAAAGATGAAGGTAAGAAGCGAGTCAAATAAGAATTTCCTATTGAAACATCTGGGCAGTGTTAAAGTTGTTAAAGACGGCTTTGAAAGAGTCGGTCCGGCTCTGGTCAAGATTCAGGGAGGATATGTTCGTATTGTCAAAATAGGAACCAGAACCAATGACGGCTCACTGGTTGCCCGAGTTGAGTGGAGCTATCCGGTCGTCAAGGAAATAGTCAAGAAAACAGTTAAAAAAGTTAAACAAGAAAAAGCGAAGGAAGTTGAAAAAAAATGAAAAACTTAACTAAACAAACAAAACCGATAAGCGGAGATGAAATAAAAAGAGACTGGCATCTTGTAGACGCCACCGGAAAGATAGTAGGCAGAATCACACCGGAAATTGCCAGATTATTGCAAGGAAAGAATAAAACCAACTATGTTCCTTACCTTGACATAGGTGACTACGTTGTTGTTGTAAATATTAACAAAATGGTCATTTCGGGAAGAAAAGCCGATACAAAAATGTATACGAAGTATTCGGGTTATCCGGGCGGATTAAAGAGAACAAAATATAGCGATCTGTTTGAAAAAAATCCCGGAGAAATTATCAGGCACGCCGTATCCGGAATGCTTCCTAAGAATAAGAATAGAAAAGAAAGATTAAAGAGACTGTTTGTGTTTAAGGATGATAATCACCCTTACAAAGACAAGTTTAACGATAATAAATAATTTTTAAAAAAAATAATATGGCAAAAAAAACAAAAAATCTGGAATATTATGAAGCCGTAGGTCGCAGGAAGACTTCGGTTGCGAGGGTAAGACTGTATTTAACCGGAAAAGATAAAACCACAGTTGTTAACGGTCAAAAGCTCAAAGCCGGTGAGGTTGTAATAAATAAGAAACCTTTAGAAAAGATTTTTACGGAAGAATATAAGAGGAACTTTATTACTTCCCCTCTAAAGGCTTTGAATTCGGAGGAACGTTTTGTTGTTTCTATTATTACAAAAGGAGGCGGTAAGAACGGCCAGCTTGAAGCCGTTGTTCACGGAATTTCAAGGGCTTTAGTCCTCGCAGATGAAGGAAACAAAACCAGTTTAAAAAAATTAGGATTGCTGACAAGAGACCCAAGAAAAAAGGAGAGAAGGAAAGTAGGAACAGGTGGAAAAGCCAGAAGAACAAAGCAATCGCCGAAGAGATAATTAGTCTATTATATGAAAAAGCTTTCCATTATCATCGTATCTTTTAATACGCAAGAGATTACTTCCAAGTGTTTGAAAGCTCTCCGTAAAAACTTTAAAAAATATCCCTTAGATTACGAAGTAATCGTTGTTGATAACGGATCTAAAGATAAAAGTGTGGAAATGCTAAAAAATCTTGAGGTCGGTTGGCCCGAATTGAAAGTGATTGTCTCAAAAATAAATCTTGGTTTTGGAAAAGGAAATAATCTGGGGCTGAAAAAGGCAACCGGAAAGTATGTTTTGTATCTTAACTCCGACGCTATTATAGATGATATTGACTTCAATGACCTGATCAATCTTATGGAAACGAATGGTGATATAGGAGCGATGACGGTGAAGGTTGTTCTATCAAATGGTGAAATCGATCCGGCATCCCATCGTGGCTTTCCGACATTGTGGCGTTCCTTTAACTATTTTGTTGGTTTGGAGCGCTTTTTTTATCGGGTACCGTTTTTGAACAGAATATTTGGCGGATATCACCTTAGTCACATGAATCTCAACGAGGTTCATGAAGTGGAAGTTGTGACCGGTGCTTTTTTTTTAACAAGAAAAAACATCTTAGATAAAATAGGCGGTTTTGACGAAGATTACTTTGCCTACGGAGAAGATATCGAGATGGCTTGGAGCATTAAAGAAATAGGCTATAAGATCATATACTATCCGTTATGGGAGGTGCTTCATTTAAAGTCGGTATCGGGCTTAAAAGGAAAGGACAAAAAGATAAGAAAAAAAACCAGTTTTCATTTCTACGACTCAATGAAGATTTTTTATCGGAAGCACTACGCAACCAGATATCCGAAATTCATCAATGAAATCGTCTATTTCATCATTGATATTAAAGCAAAACTCAATTAATGAAGAAAATCGGTATTGATGGAAGATTGTTTTCTCAAACGGGAGTCGGTACTTATATTCAAAATCTTTTTCTTAATTTGGATAATGAAAAAGACAAAGATATAACTTACTATGTCTACTTAAGTGATAAAGATTTTGAGAAAATACATTTCAAAAATAAAAATATTATCAAAAGGGTATCTAATCATAGATGGCATACGATAGCGGAGCAAACAGGATTTTTAATACTGCTGTTGAAAGACGGATTGGACTTAATGCATTTTACCTATTTCAGCTATCCGATATTTTATTGGCGAAAATTTATAGCAACAATTCACGATACAACTCCGCTTATCTTTAGGACCGGGCGAGCATCGACAAAAAACCAGTTCGTATATCGGTTCAAACATCTGATGTTTAGACTTGGTCTTAAATTACAAGTTAAAAGAGCCATAAAAATCATTACGCCAACAAAA
>MWSR01000007.1 GCA_002050095.1 Microgenomates bacterium UTCPR1 | reverse complement strand
GTTACAAGTTACAAGTTACAAGTTACAAGTTACATGATACTAATCATCGGCCTCGGCAATCCCGGGAAAAAATACCAAAACACCCGCCATAACATCGGCCATATGTTTATAGACTACTTAACCGGCAACGGATCGCTAACTGTTGGCCATTATAAACTTTTCAAAACCGACTGCTTTATGAACGAATCGGGAAAGTTTGTCAAAAAAATCACTAATCACTATCCACTAACCACTAATCCTCTGCTTGTTGTCCACGACGATCTTGATATTCCTTTCGGAAAGTTTCATATCCAAAAAGGAGTCGGACCCAAACTTCACAACGGACTTAAATCAATCGAAGAAAACTTAAAAAGAAATGATTTTTGGAGGGTGAGAATCGGAGTCGACAACCGCCAACCGGAAAAAAGAATTGGCGGACAATCCTATGTCCTCCACCGTTTTCAGGATGACGAAATCTCCCGGCTCCAAGAAGAAATCTTCCCAAAAATTACTTCTCAACTCGACCTCTTTCTAAAATCCGAATTTTTACCCCACATTTAGCCCCTTCCGTCAAGCCGATCAGCAACCTCAGAGGTTGCCGAAGGGATTAGGAATATATCCAACTGGTATTTCCGTAGAATTAGCCTTTTGTAGAAAAACAAACTGACTTTTTGTGGGTTATAACCGACTGATAATATAGATAGATTGTAATAATATACCTTTCAATAATATGAGAGGTAATTATTATTACAAAAGGCTGGGTGAGAATATCGTAAAGGCAAGAAAAAAACGAAAGTTATCGCAGTACCAAGTGACCCAACTCTCCGACATTGACCGAAGCTACCTTGCCGAAGTCGAGGAAGGTAAGGCTAATCCTTCGGTTAGATTTTTGTTCCGAATCGCGAAAGTACTAAAAGTCAAGGTCAGCTCCCTTCTTAAGAACTTATAAGCTATTTATCAAAATTAATGCTATAATTTTTAGCTATGAAGGTGTTGTATTTGCAAACTTTTCCGCTATACGGCTCAGGTTCTGGAACCTACGCACGCTACCTTGCAAGAGAAATATCTAAACATCATGATGTAGCAATGATAGTCCCAGATAATAGACCTCTCACCAATAGTAACGTCAAAATATACCCAATAAAAATGCCATTTCACGTATCCTTTACGGGTCACCCTGAATGGAAGGATGGAAAACTTTATAAGAATATATCACCCAGAGAGATCTATGCTATATATAAAAGGTTCATGGATACTACTGTAGACGCCGTTGAAGATTTTAAGCCAAACATTATACATGTTCATCATGCCTTTCCTTTCTCTTGGATAGCTCGATTTATAAAAAACACCTATCTTATACCTTATGTCATTACTGTACACGGATCTGAACTACCCACAGCTCAAAAAGATAAAAGATATCTTGCTCTGACAATGGATGCATTGAGACGTGCACGAAGAATTATCCCTAACTCATACTACACTAGAGACTGGATGATAAAAATATTTGGAGATGAGTATAAAAAACAAATAAGAGTCATACCAGGTGGAGTTGACATAAAAAAATTCCGAAAAATTAACTCTAACGAAATTGACGAAATGTTTGGGACAAAGAATAAAAAGGTTATTGTCTTTTCGGGAAAATTAACTCCATATAAAGGCGTCAAGTATCTTGTTAAAGCGGCTAAAAAAATTAAAGGAGAAATTTTGATTCTTGGCGACGGTCAAGAAAGGAAAAATCTTGAGCAAATTACAAAAGACGAAAATATAAAAAACGTTAAGTTCATAGGACATCTCGGATCAGATACAGAATTTCTAGTTAAGTTCTACAGTCGAGCTGACGTTTTTGTAGCCCCATCTATTTGGGATGAACCTTTGGGTTTAGTTATTCTTGAGGCTATGTCATGTAATACACCTGTCGTCGTAACTCGAAAAGGTGGAATCCCACTGGCAGTAAAAGATGGTCAAAATGGATTTTTTATAAAACCTAGAAATAGCAATGATATTGCAGATAAAGTAAATAAGCTACTAGAAAATGATGATTTAAGAAAAAAAATGTCAATTAAAGCTCGAGAAATAGCAGAAAAAAAGTTTTCATGGAAACTGATTTCTCAGAAATTCGAAAACATCTACCAAAAATTCGCATATTTTGAATAGGCCAATCTTCTTATTCTAAAATCCAAGAAATTCCATCTGTATAAGATGAACATCCAGACAGTGATTTAAAATAAAAGCAAACAAAACTCTTGTTGGTGTCAACTAAATAGAAAAAAGTTGCTCCAATTGTAAAAGATTATATTAACGGACTCCTTATTAGATTAAGATTCACTAAGTAAATAATTAAAAAAATTTACTTATTATTAACAAAAAATTAACAATAGAGAATAAAAAATGAGAATAGAAAAAAATCTACTAACTGTGACTCAAAATTTTAGCTATAAAAAATGACAAAAAAGATCTATACTAAATAGACAAAAAGTTACAAAAAAACCTTAACAAGATTTGACCATTAATATTCTTTCAATAGAATATTGCCAATTTCTGTTAAATAGACTATATTATCTATATGAAGATATTATTCATCTCTTTACTTAAAAGAAAGGTGACTGCTAATTCTCTGTCTTCTAGACCTCGCGTAATTTATGAAATAATTAACGGACTCTTAAAAAAAGGACATGAAATATCTATCTTAGCAACTAAAGATAGTGAGATACCTGGAGTTAGAACAATTCCAGTAATTGAAAAAGGATTCCTAGAAATGAGCGGATTTGAAAATCCGTTTTATGCAGAGACAGCCTATCTGACAAAATTAGCAAAAACAATCGTAAAAATTGGCAATGAATACGATGTAATTCATAACCACACTTATCCTGAGTTTATTAATCTTTTAATAGCAGAAAACATAAAAACTCCAATAATTTCGACAATCCATTCTCAATATTTTCCCACTTATGATGAAGTACTGAGCCTCTTCCCAAACACCTTCCTAATCTCAATTTCTAATGCCCATAAAAACCAGTTCAAAAAAACAAAATTCTTTAAAGTAATTTATAACGGAATTGATACAGACATCTATTCTTTTCAAGAAAAAAAAGAAGATTATCTACTTTGGCTAGGCAGATTATCAAAAGCAAAAAATCCAGATGGAAATTTTATGGATCCAAAAGGTATTCGTTGGGCAATTAAATTAGCCGAAGAAACAAATTCTAGGCTACTTTTAAGTGGAAATATAGAAGACATGGACTTCTACGAAAAAGATATTAAACCTCATCTATC
>MWSR01000087.1 GCA_002050095.1 Microgenomates bacterium UTCPR1 | reverse complement strand
AAAAAATTGACGGCATCTCCCCAATAGGAATGAGGAATAATACCTAGCCATTCATACGTTACGATGTCGGAGAAAAGTTGGATAGGCTTGAAGATGTCCATATGCTTTAGCAGCAACCTCCCTTTCCGCAACTACATTTATTGTCTTTACTCTGCGTTTTTTCAGATCCTTTAATTATTTTTTTTATCTTTTCGATATCCGGTGTAAACCCCGACATGGAAATCCTGCCGTCTATGGCCAAGACAGGACTGCTCATCGAACCTATTTCAATCAAAGCCTGCATCCCTTCGGCTCCCTTAATATACTCAACCTTATCCTTCAAACCCATTTCAGAAACCGCTTTCTTAGTAATCTCGTATAACTTCTTACACGTAGGACAGCCTGACCCCAATACCTGGATTTTCATGCGGTTATTTGCTATTTTGAACTTGTAAAAGAGAATCGATAATAGTCTTTCCCAAAGGCGTGAGTGAATAGTAAACACGGCGACCGATCTTTTTGTCCTTGATGAGCGATGAATCTTTCAAATCCCGTAAATGGTGGGAAATGAGACTTTGCGAGTATTTTGTATGCTCCATAAGCTCGAAGACGCAGTGTTCTTTGCGATTCAAAACGCACAATAGTTTGAGACGGCTCTCTTCGGCAACCAGCTTTAAAAGCGGAGCCATATTTTTAATATAGATCGATTCCCTGGAATTGACCCGGCAACAATCATATGAATTTTTGTTCATATATTGAGTCTAACAACACAAGTCACATTTGTCAAAGGATTCTATGTCTGGGTATATAAGCGTGCTTATTAGGAATTGCTATGAGTCTAGACTAAGCCGGAAAAAAGAAGAATCAAAACCAGAGCGGTAACAGCGGCAAATATTCCAACGGTTTTTACAAAAAGGTTGACCGCTTCCTTTTTCTTTCCTTCAATAAATAGCAGAAGTGGTTGATAAAAAAACAGGTAGGCCATAACTGAAACTGACAAGGTCAAGACAAACAACACCGTGACCGGAGCAAAAAAGGTATCGGGTTTGTTCCTTAGTGGTTGTGTCACGAAATTCATAACGGAGACAACAATAAAGATGTAAGCCGAAGCACTAAGAGCATTAATCAAAGGATTCTTTGACATGATTTGATTATATCAAAATTGGCTCCCTATAGTTGAAAAAATTAGAACAAGATTTATCTGATAATTTATTTTTTTTGACTATAGAAAAGAGCTTCGATATGTTGGAGATCACCTTTTGGTTCATTGTCTGAAATGCTTTCTATTACTTCGCTATTTTCATTATCCTCAAAAAGAATCGTCCATTTTCCTATATTTTTATTAAATTTACAATAAGGGAAGAGCATGTGATGGTGCCAGAACTTACCCTCTTTATTCAACTCCTTTGCTCTTTCCAAGAACCTGTTTACCTTAGATGATGGTAGTAATTCTTTTCTCTCACCTTTTTCTTTAATTACATCAGTGCCGTGAAGTAACTTAACTAACTCTTTTCCGATATTCATGTAAGGCTTTTCTGAATAACAAACGTAGACGATATTATCTTCAGCATTTTCAATAATAAGCGCATATTTTTTTACACTGTTGAGTTTACATTCTGGAGTTAAAATATGAAAATGCCACCTTATTCCCTTCAATGCATAACCTTCAGCGATTCCTTTCATTTTTTCTATCGAAAGTTCAATCATGATCAAATTATATCAAGAAGTATGCTTCTTAATCCTATCTACACAGATAAATGGTGTGGCGATATTTTATTGGCTCCCTATCCCTAGACTTACTATATCGATAGATATTGAGGCTATCTTTAAAGCTCTCCAGGATATAAGATTTATTGGAGTTTTGAGGCAAAGATGGGAAGAGATAAAGAGACTTCAATTAAATATTTTGCAACCTACCTGAATAGTATTCTTTAAGAATTAGAGTTTTGTTCAGCCTAAACGCTAATGTTATAATGTTTATATGACAAGAAATATAACGGTTAAAGATGTAAAAAAAGCAGAGTTGATTATTAATAATCAACATTATGATGCCGCAAACGTCAAGATAGAAAAATTAGGACAGCCGGAGCCAATAAAACCATTAACGGGAGCTAATCCAGATCATCCTGCTCGTTTTCAAATGCATGCGACTCTTTCATCTAGCTTCAATATTTCGTCGCTTATAGGAATTGAGTTGCCAAGAGTTGTGATAATAGACGATCAAACCAGAGGAAAATCTACTTTATCTCAGGTGGTAATCACTGATTGTAGAGATAACGAAATAAAGATAACTGCAACTCATTTTACTTTATCACCTAAAACATTTCCTTAACCATCAACCATTTTCAATAAACAGTTTGCTACTTTTATATAGTCAGCTGCTTCTTCTGGTGAAATGCCATCAATATTCCTATGGCTTACTGGGTTTTTAAATAATCCTATTGCGCCAGCGAATAAATCACTCATTGATTGTTTTTCTGATATTTCTGATTGTGTGTTGGATAATTTTCCTGACTGAGGATGAAATGCTTTTCTCATAAGAGAAACTCCAATATCGCTTTTTGCATATTCACCTTTTTTTCTTACCATGACCTCAACAGCTTTAAACGCCTGAAATATAGCAGTATCATAATCGCCTCTTAAGAAGAGTGGTTTAACTTTTTTTACTATAACTGGATGCAGATATTTCGATGATAAAAGTATTTCTTTTGAATATGCCTTGAAATCTTCGTCTCGTAATGCTCTTTCGCCCTTTTTTGTTATATATCTCCAATCGCCGGTTTGATCTGGTTCTGGCGCAATGAACATTTCTAGTTCGAGCCAAACAAAAGCCTCCATCAATAGTTTCTGAAAATTTTCTATTTGCCCGCCCGCATAATCTTTTATATCACCACTAGTACTGAGTGTATAGTTATGTCTATTTATATGTCCTGCTTCTTTCAAATGCTTTAAAACGAAAGGAGCTAACTCTTCAGGTTCCAAATTTAAGGCAGTTTCTATTGGGGGAAATATATCTTTAAACATATCTATTACTTAAGGTAAATTGTATCACTTAAAGGAGTATATAATACAAACTATGGAGTTCTTACGTTTGCTTGAATTCTGTAACACAATTGATAGGAGCACCGCTCAAGATGATATACGATTACATTTACCTAGAGGATTAGAACAAGCGCCCACTACTTTTGAACCTTACGAACAATCATTAAACAGATTAGATCAACCAACATGGGAATATATTAAACAAAGATTACTTCAAAGAACCATCAAGCATCCTACCCGAGGGTGGGCTCAGTTTTACGACACTCTAGCTGAAGTCAGGGGCTATTGTCACTTACTTGATAGAGGATATGCTAATGTTCGCTTCATCCCAGAAAACAACAATTTTAGAACTCCTGATATCGAAGCAAATGATTCTAGTGGGACAAGTTATTTTCTTGAATCAAAGAGCATCGGATTTTCAGATGATGAACGAAATTATATTTTAGAAAATACACGAAGATTGGGTACCGGTCAGACATTGATCGCAAGAAATGTTACGCAAGGAATGCCACAAGGATTAAAAGACAAGATTATAAGTACTATTACTTACGCAAAGGGCCAGTTATTAAATTATGAACAACAAAATACTTTTGCTGGTAGAATTATCTACCTTACATTACATTTAGATATCCATATGTTTTTAGACATGAGGAATTATACGGAGGTTGCTAATTTCGCACGCAATCTCATTCGAACAGAAAATGACGTAGAAATTGTAGTCGACAAGCTTTCTTCAATCTGATTGTTTAACTGCTTATATAAACGCGTCTATTACCTTATTTTTATTGCATTCGGACTTAATATTGTCAATCAATTCCATAAAGAACTCGCTAACGCCTAAAGGAGCAGCATGCATACCTCCACCTTTTTGCATATATCTGACACCACCATTTGGGTAACCAAAAGGATTAACAAAAAATATCCATTTTTTGATAGTTTTCTTCGCAATAATACGTTGTAAACTTTTATCTATCTTCGGATTAAGCCCCTCTATTTTATTTACTAATAA
>MWSR01000059.1 GCA_002050095.1 Microgenomates bacterium UTCPR1 | reverse complement strand
TAATAGATAATTACTTTTCAGAACGCCGATTGAATAGAGTAGTCGCCGTTAGGCAAAAGAATAAATGCTTTGTTGGGGTAAAGAGGCAAGGAAGAGATAACTTTATCTCTATCTATTAGTGCTTTTCCGACAAAGTCGGGTATTTCATCATATGTTTTTCCCCAAATATAGATATCCTTTTTATTTTTTTGTAGGTAGTATTGGACGGTAAAGAAGTCAAGTTCACTGGTAACATATACCGCGTCTCTATTTTTCATCAGGAAGCTTATTTCGGCAGTCGCTTTTCTTATATCCGATTTATTCCTCTCCTTAATTTGTAGTTGATTATACTTAATCGTGGTCATTATCAGCAAAGTTAACAGAACAACCTTAAAAACATTTGGTAGACGATTGATGATAAGAGCTATGAGCAAAATCAGTCCAACTGCCGAAAAAATTAGATACCGTGGGAGAAATATCGGTTTAAAAAAAGAAATAATTAAGATAATAAAAGGTATTGCCAGACCCCAGACAAAAAAGAGTTTAAACTGTCTGGTCTTTTTTTGCATCAATCCAATCAAAACAATGAATAACAATAAAAGTGACAGCGGCATAATTGTCTTGTTGTAAAATCTCAAGCCATATTCATAGCCGGTATAGATCTGGCCGATAAAGGTTATAAGGTTCTTTGATTGAATTTTTTCAATCCAGAAGGATCCCACCGAAACACCACGGTTTATTAGTACAAATATAAGCCAAGGTAAAAAAGAGAGAAGGACTATTTTTTGCCTGTATCTTTCTAAAAGGTGCTGTGCAAGGACGACAAAGATCATAAAGTAATGAGTATAAAGACCAAGGATAGAGGAAAGCAGGTAGAGAGCCGCGTTTTTTTTATAGAGGGAGTAGAACGACAGAGTAGACAAGAACGCAAGCATTGAATACATTCGGGCCTCGAATGCATAATAAACAAGAAGCGGATTTATCGCAATTAACAGTGTATAAAAGAGTGATTTTTTAAATTTAAACTTCATTATTTCGGAAAGGATAAGGAAACCGACATAGACGGTCGCCCAGTAGAAGATAAATGACAGGCTGCGCAGCGATATTTCCGTACTGCCGAAGGCATTTTGCCAAAAATGAAGAACGATATAATAGAGAGGAGGATTAAAATCTTTTGCCGTAGCAAAAAGGATTTTGGAGATGCTGTTTTGCGACATAACGTAAGAAAAAGCCTCATCTCTCCAAAATGGTTGGATTAAAAAGACGAGTGGTGTTTTTGAAAATAACCAGTTAAGCATAGTCTTATAAAAGATCGGATTTTATACTTTTTCGGTAACTTTATATTTTAGCTTTTTTCCCAATAGGATCCGAGTATGAGCGTCAAGAGCGGGTAATGAAGAGAAGAAAAAAGAAACAATAGGAAGAAAATACCATTGAACCAATAACAGAGGCAAACTCATTATGCTCGTCTTCATATTTACCCGACTGCGGATTTTGATATCGATATAGATGTAAAGAATTAACATTACCGAAGACAAAGTAAGAATCAGAGCCGACAACTGTGGCAGTAGAAACCCGAGAACGGTTCGTTTAAAGATAGGGTTGACGAGAGGTGGTATGGAAGCGCTTATTGTCAAGATAAAAAATGAAACCGGCCAAAAAAGATGAGTTTCGGCGATAAACATCAGTTTTTTAAATTTAGCGTAGAAATTAATATTTGGAGATTGAAAGAATTTTTTAAAAGCATAACCGACATCGGATACACCCCAGGCCCATCTTTTTTCCTGCTCATAACGGTTAATAAAAGTTTTGAACAGTGCTCCCGAATAAACGGCGTCTCCGTTGACGATGGTAAATAAAGGGATAGTCTTGACCTTGGGACCCAGCGTAAAAAAAGCCTGGAAATAAACATGCCAGTCTTCGGGAATAATGTCGACATCCCAAAAATTTATTTTTTTAAGAAGCCATAGACTGGTTGAATAAGTTGATACCTGGATAAGGTTTTCCTTTTGAGAAAGGAAAGCCAGTCGGAGTATCGACGACATTGTTGCCTGCATCCTGACAAAAAAAGGAAGTTGCCAGAAGTTATTATAGAGAAGTACTGGCGCCCAGTAGAAATGAAAAAGCCTATCTTTATCTTTCAAAAAACTATAAGTCAGATATGAAAAGTAGTTATTTGGCAGATGACTGTCGGCATCGCAGATAGTAATAAGAGTATCTTCGGGCTTAAACTTGTTTTTTGAAACATAACTGTCAACTATCTTGGCGGCGTATGTTTGATTACTCGCTTTTCCTGGCTCCTCATTTGGAAGATCCGGATGATAGGTGAGGATAATATCATGAAATTTATTTTTAAACTTTGCCGCTAAGAATTTTCCTTTATTGCGTGCTTCTCTCTCTCTTTTTTCAAAAGCCAAAACAAGATAGATATTTTTATATGGATAGATATTTTTTACAAATGAATTTAAGGTTGATTCCAGTTTATGGATGGGTTCTTTGTAGTTTGGAACAATAATAAAGTGGTTTATCTTGTCAGAATTTTTCGCCTTCATTACTTTATTGTGATACTTAATCTTTGAATGGAAGAGGATCTCGCTGTAGGAAACCACCGCGGAGAAGGCGGTGATAATCGACTTGTAAAAGAAATAAAGATCGAAGGTGATTATGAAGTAGGCAACAATTGCGGGATGAAACGGTGAAAGCCAAAAAGGAAGAGTAATAAGAAACCATGAGGTGATAGGAACGATGATCTCAAGGAGTCTTTGAAAGAATTTGGATTTTACGACCTGCTTAATCATAGTGGTATTATACAACACTAGTGACAAGCTTCGCAGATGAGGGGATACGGGCAAAATGCCAGACCAGGACCGTTGGTAACCGGGAATTCATTACGACGGATACTCTCAACCGTTTTAATGATTTTATCTCTTGTTTCATCCAAATCTTCTTGATTTTTTTGGAAAGATATTTTTTCTCCGCTCTCAAGATAGTAGAAAGAGAGGACTACGTCAGATAATTTTTTATTAAAAAGGCCCTGATCTATCGCGGCGAGCGCGTAGATAGATAGCTGAAGACTCTTTTTCAGTTCGGACTCTTTGGGCATTTTACCGGTTTTATAGTCGATAATTTCGATTTTGTCTTCAGGCAAACCATCAATTCTATCAATTTTTCCAACGATGAAGATGTCGGAGGCGACTTTTATTTTAAATGGTTTTTCCAGGCCGATTATATTGAGGTTCTTTTTATGATATCTTTTTAGATATTCTCCGAGTATTTTTTCACCTGATTCTTTTCTTTTCTTTTGGTGTTCCGCCGAAGAATATCCGATCGGCAACCAGTTTTTTTTATAGAACTCCAGCAGAGCATCAACACCAATGTCATTATTTTTCTCAAATTCGGTATAAAAGTTATATAAAGATTTATGGATAGTGTCACCGAACGCAAGAGAGTGGGTTAAAGGGGTTGGAATTTTGAGGATATACTGATATTTGTAGTGCAAAGGGCAACGGATGTAAGTATCCAGCTGCGTATATGAAAAGCCGGTGGGGAGAAGAGGGTGGGTGGTTGGCTGATGAATCTCTCTCTTTTTGAAATCGAAGATTGAAAGTTGGTTTTGACTGTCTTTTTTAACAACGATTGATTTTTCGACTTCCGATTCCCCCAAAGATTCGAGAACAAACGGCGATATCTTTTGCTGGCGCTTTCCAAGTCCATAGAACTTGGATGCCGTCATATATAGTTTTTCTTTAGCCCTTGTTATACCAACATAAAAGAGTCTGCGCTCTTCTTCAAGATGGAAGTCACCAGCAGGAAGCATTTCTTTAATTAAATCGTCGGGTATGGGAATTGTTTCTTGTCTTTTATTGGTTGGAAAGCGACCTTTGACCAAGTTAACTAAAAAAACAACGTCAAACTCGAGTCCTTTTGATGAATGGGCTGTGATAATGTTAACGGCGTTGAATTGACCGATATCGGTTTTTGAGGCGATTGGCGATTCACCAAGCTCAATGCTTGTTTCAATATAATCTACAACCGCCGGTACACCGGCATCTTCATGTTCCGATTCGTAGTTTTTAAGTCGGTTGAAAAACTTGGAAATATTTAGAGCTATAAGTTCGTCACTTTCGGTTTTATAGTTTGCCAGTAGGGGAAGATAATTTGAATCTTCTAAAAAATAAAAAAGAATTTGACCTGCAGTTTCTTTCTTTATTTTGAAAAGATGTTTATTAATCATCTTAAAGATAGACAAAAGTTTATTTCTGGTTTCGCTTTTAAGAAGGGGTATAAATTTTTTGTAGTTTTCAAAATCGCTTTGAGATAGTTCATTGAAAAAAAAACTTAAGTATATTTCCGTTGCCTGGAAAAGTTGGAGATTGGTTTTTTTTGCAAAGATATTCAGAAGAGTAAGGTCTTTTAAGTCGAGATTAAAGATATCCATGTTATAAACTCTAAAAAGTGACTCCGAATCTTCGGGATTGTTTAAGATCTTCAAATATGCGATTAGATCTCTAATCTCCGGTTGTCGGTAGAGAGTTGATGGGCCAAGAAATTGAAAAGGTATACCAAGTCGTATAAGAGCATTGATAAAGGGTTGTGAATGATCGTTAGCGCGTGTCAATATCGCAATATCGGAATATCTATACTTCTTATTTAAAGCAAAAATTTCTTTTGCGACGTATTCGGCTTCATCGTCAGAGGAGTCGGCGTAGACAAAGTTAATTAGACTATTTTCGGTTGTCTTTTTGACGGCGGTTAATTTTTTGGATATGCCTAATTTTGCTTCAAGAGTATCGGGATCATTATTCTTAATTAGACGATAGGCGGTATCAAGGATTTTTTGATTGGAGCGATAGTTTTTTATTAAAGAAATTTGTTTAGCTTTTTTATAGTCGGACATAAAATTAAGAATATTAGAAACCGAGGCGCCACGAAATTTATATATCGCCTGGCTGTCATCGCCAACAATTGTTAATTTGGGATCAGTCTTGGGCGGGCATAAAAGCTTTAATAGATCGTATTGCGCGATATTGGTATCTTGAAACTCATCGACGAGCGTATATTTGAATTTATTTCGATAGGTCTTGAGAATATTTTCTCTCTCTCGAAATAGTTTGGCCAGATAAAATATCAGATCGGCATAATCAAAAAGACCTTCTTTTGTTTTTAAAAATTGATATGTCAGATAGGCTTCCGATAACTCTTGGTACTGCTCCACGGTCATTTGATTATTTTTTGTATCATCATCACTTTTTTTAGTCTTACTTTTTAAAAGTTTTTTAACCCAGTCTTTGTACTGTTCGGGGGAAATATTTTCATCTCTTAATCTTGAAAAGTGTTGGACCAAGCTTTCTAAAAACCGATTGGGATTGCCAAGTGGTCTGAAATATTTCAAGTTTAAAGTAAACAGATTCCTTTTTAGAAAAATTAGAGTTTCAGCATCGGTCATTAAATGAAAACCGGGGGACAGTCCGATGTGATGAGCTTCTTCTTTTAATACCTGATCAGCAAAGGAATGAAAGGTTGAGATCCACATTCTGAAGTATCCGTAAGGCATTTCTTTATCGACTCTTTCTTCCATCTCGTAGGCGGCTTTTTCGGTAAAGGTTAGGGCAAGAATTTCTTCGGGTCGTGCCAACTTTTTTTCTATAAGGAATTTGATCTTTTCGACGACAACGGTAGTTTTTCCGGTTCCGGCTCCGGCAACGATAAGTAATGGACCTTTGTTATATTCGACTGCTTGTTTTTGTTCATCATTCAACATAGGGATATTTTAGCAGAATGATAGATGACTCATCTTATTATTTATCTTTCTACTTATCAATTTTATACCCTTATTCTTCACTATCTACTGGTGGTTAAGGGAAAATGTCCTTGACTTTTTATAGTTTTGCCTTTATCATAAAAACAAACAAAAAGAAAATAAGCCTTCATTTTAAATGGGCGTTCTTTTTTAGTTATTAATTATTATTTTTTAATTTAATATGGCAGACGGTACATTTCAGAGAAACAAACCGCATCTTAATATCGGTACTATTGGTCACGTCGATCACGGTAAAACTACCTTAACATCAGCAATTCACACAGTTCTTTCAAAAAAAGGTCTTGCTAAAGCAATGAATTACGAGGAAATTGATAAAGCTCCAGAGGAGAAAGCGAGAGGAGTTACTATTAACCTTCACCATTCAGAGTACGAGACCGATAAGAGACACTATGCTCACATTGATGCTCCAGGACATGCTGATTACATTAAGAACATGATCACAGGAGCCGCCCAGATGGATGGAGCTATCCTGGTAGTTTCTGCTCCGGACGGCCCGATGCCTCAAACAAGAGAACACATCTTGCTTGCAAGACAGGTTAATGTCCCTGCGATTGTCGTGTTCTTAAACAAGGTTGATATGGTTCAAGATAAAGAGATCCTTGACCTTGTTGAAATGGAAGTAAGAGATCTTCTGACAAAGTATAAATTTCCCGGAGATAAGATTCCGGTGATTAGAGGCAGCGCTTTGAAGGCAATTTCCGATGATCCGGAAGCTGTTAAGGCAATTGAGGAATTAATGGCAAAAGTTGACGAATATGTTCCGGAGCCGGTAAGGCCGGTTGATCAACCGTTCTTGATGCCTGTTGAAGATGTATTTACTATTTCCGGTCGTGGAACAGTTGTTACCGGAAGAGTTGAAAGAGGTGTTGCCAAGGTTAACGAGGAGGTTGAGATAGTTGGAATTAAGGAAACCAGAAAAACGGTTATTACCGGAGTTGAGATGTTTAGGAAAACATTAGATGAAGCACGGGCAGGAGACAATGTTGGTCTTCTTCTTCGAGGAGTTGAGAAAGAAGATGTCATTAGAGGACAGGTCATTGCCAAGCCGGGCTCAATCACACCACATACGGAATTTGAAGCAGAGGTATACGTCTTGACGAAAGAAGAAGGTGGTCGTCATACACCGTTTTTTAAAGGATATCGACCCCAGTTCTATGTAAAAACAACCGATATTACCGGAGAAATGACACTGCCTGCCGGAGTTGAGATGGTTATGCCGGGAGACAATGTCAAAGTGACCGCAAAATTAATCTACCCTGTTGCGATGGAAGAGGGTCTTAAGTTTGCCATAAGAGAAGGCGGTCATACGGTTGGAGCCGGAGTTGTGACAAAAATTATAAAATAAAAAATAAGTCGGTTATCTATTGCACTTTGATATTATGCCGAAAGGAAGAATTAGGATTAGATTAAAATCATACGATCATAGATTGATTGATGAGACCTGTCAGAAGATTGTCGATGCGGCAATCAGGACGGGAGCGTCACTAGTCGGGCCGATTCCGTTGCCGACAAAAAAACAAGTCTATGTCGTAAATAAATCACCATTTATTGAGAAAAATGCGCGAGAACATTTCGGCATGAAAATACATAAAAGGTTAATTGACATTGTCAATCCTACCAATCAAACAATAGATTCCCTAATGCATCTTGAGCTTCCGGCGGGTGTTGAAGTCGAAGTAAAGATGTAATCCATTTGACGACTAACCATTGATAGTATATAATTTACGCACATGTTATTATTCTTTGTTCGGGAGCAAAGGATTAATTAAATTTTCCGGATTGGAATTTAGCCCCAATCTGGGGCTATTTTTTTTGGTTATCAAATATGCCAGCTTTTATTTTAGGATCAAAATCGACCCAATCACAGACTTTTAATGACAAGGGAGAAAGGGTACCAACTACGTTTGTAAGCACTAACTCGTGTTGGCTTACCGATATCAAAACACCGTCCAAGCACGGATATTTTAGTATCAAACTTGGTTTTGGAAAAATTAAAAATATTAAGAAACCGGTTAAAAAAGAATTAGAAAAAGCGGGGATAAGAACCCCGCTTCGTTTTTTACGTGAATTTCGAATGGATAAATTTGAAGGAAAAGTGCAGTTGGCAGAAGAAGAAAAGAAAAGAGGAATTCTAATCGGAGAAGTAAAATTATTTGTCGGTGAGGAAGTCAAGCCAACGGCTTTTTTTAAAAAAGGAGATATAGTAAATGTTTCCGGCACCTCAAAAGGGAAAGGATTTCAAGGAGGTGTCAAAAGACATCATTTTAAAGGCGGATCGAGAACTCATGGCCAATCTCATGGAGAAAGAGCTCCAGGATCGATTGGAATGACGACCACGCCGGGGAGAGTTTTCAAAGGAAAAAGAATGGCCGGGAGAATGGGTGGTGGCAGAGTGACGGTAAAAGGACTGGAAGTCATTCAGGTTAAGGAAGACGGGATTATTTTAAAAGGACTTGTTCCTGGATATAAAGGTGGACTATTGGAAGTTTATAGCGTATAAAATGCCAAATATAAAAAAGACAAAAACAGTTAAAGCAGAAGCTGGAAAGAAAGTTAAGTCTGAAATAAAGACGCCTGGATTTTCAACCGTTTTATATGACATAAAAGGTAAGGAAAAAGGAAAGATGATACTTCCTAAAGAAATCTTTGGCAATAAGATTATTAATCCTTTAATTGCGCAAGCGTTAAGAGTCTATCAGTTTAATCAAAGACAAGGGAATGCGTCGGCAAAGACGAGATCTGAAGTCGCCGGAACGACAAAAAAAGTTTATCGACAGAAAGGGACCGGTCGAGCCAGGCATGGAAGTGCCAAAGCCCCAATCTATGTAGGTGGAGGTGTCGCCGGTGGACCCAGACCGAGAGATTTCTCTTTGAAAATTAATGCTAACCAAAAAAAGAAGGCAATATTGGGGTCGTTATCTTTGGTATTTAACGATAAAAAAGTGTTTGGAATTGAAGATGATGCTTTAAACGTGGAGATTAAAACGAAAAATATTATTGGATTTCTAAAAAACCTTGATATTTTAGAGAAAAAAGTTATCTTTGTTTTGCCAAAAAAAAAGAAAAACAATTTTATTTTGGCAGGAAGAAATATTCAGGGAGTAAGCACCGTTGACGCGGAGTCCTTGAATATCTTTCAGATACTAAACTGTGATCGATTGATTTTTTTTGAAGGGTCTATAGAGCTAATTATGAATCGTTTTTTTAAAGA
>MWSR01000044.1 GCA_002050095.1 Microgenomates bacterium UTCPR1 | reverse complement strand
AAAATCCATCAAGACGATCTTAAGATTGGCAGTTATTTCTATGGTCTTCCGCTTACGGTTGACGGTTTGGTTCTGGTGTACAACGACAGTTTGCTTAAAAAAGCTGGAATAACCAATGGCCCTGTCACCTGGGACGATGTAACCGATATTGTCCCCAAATTAACCGTAAAAGATCAGCAAGGGAATTTAATTACTTCAGGTATTGCTATTGGTACAACAGGGAATCTGGAATTTTTTTCCGATATATTTGGACTGTTGTTGGCCCAAAACGGGGGCAGTTTGGACAAATTAGATCATCAGGAAGCTGCGGGAGCTTTGGAAATATTTAGAAAGTTCGCGGAACCACCTAATGAATACTGGGATGAAAGTATGCCAAACTCGACAACCGCCTTTACCCAGGAAAAAGTCGGGATGATTATAGTTCCTTCATGGGAGTTACTCTTAATAAAATCAGCCAATCCGGATATTCACATCAAAGTTGTCCCGGTTCCTTCCGTTCCCGGCGTTCCTCATAAATCACTTGCCAGTTACTGGGTGGAAGGGGTTTCGCGTTTTAGCAAAAATCAGATCGAGGCATGGAAGTTTTTAAAATATCTTACCGAAAAGGAAACAATGACCAAGCTATACGAAATTCAAAATAAACAACGACTATTTGGCGAGCCTTATTCACGAGTTGACCTGGCCCCGTTACTTAGTCAAAACGAATATTTGGGCGCGGTGATCAAGCAAGCTCCGGATTTCGTCAGTCTTCCGGTAAATAGCCGAACATTTGACAATGGACTGAATGACGGTATTATTAAATATATCGAAAATGCAATTAATAGCACATCTCAAGGAGTAAGTTATTCGGAAGCATTAAAAACAGCCAAACAAGGTATTAGCCAAATCTTTTCAAAGTATGATATTAGTCAATAACTATGTTCAAATTACCTTTTTTATCAAAATTAAAAACTAAACAAAAGTTGTTTTTGGGTTTATTTTTGAAGGAGGAGGAGGGAATAGCTTTACTTTTAGCAAAGAATGGTCAAAATACGGTCGAGATCAAAGACAGACTTCAATTTTCATATACCAATGGTTGGGATAATCTTAGCGAGGACATTGATGAAGTACTGTATAAACTCGAAAGTAGTCATCGTGTCGAGCTATCGAAGACCATTCTCTTTGTTTACTCTCATCTGGTGGATGAAAGAAGCGGTAATATCAGAAATCTTTATCTAAGTCGAATTAAAGAGCTAATCAAAAATTTAGAACTGGATGCTCTTGGCTATATCGAGTGTATTGAAGCGGTATCTTTTTATCTTGAAGATAAAGATAGAATGCCACTCAACTCGGTGTTATTGGAATTAGATAAAACTAAATTCAGCATCTTTATATACAAAGGAGGAAAAAGAGTCTTTAAAACAACCGTCAACAGGACCGATAGCATTGTTGATGATTTTTTACTCGCCATTGAAGGAATGGGTAAAGAACGGCTACTTTTACCCTCAAGGGTAGTCATCTACGATTCGGATAATATCGACGATGCGGCATCGAAAATCATCGGTCATCGGTTTGATGGAAATACCTTTATTCAGATACCAAAAATAGAGATATTAAAAGAAGACGAAGTAATTAACGGGCTAATAAAGGTATTTGCCGGACAAGAAAAAGCCAGAGTCGTTGATGAGCAAGCTCAGGAAAGTAATCAGTTTGGTTTTGTCGTAGGCGAAGAAAATGAATTTCATAAAGAAAGAACATTAGTCGAAGAGGTTGTCAGGAAACCAGGCTTTAGCCTTCCTTTTAAACTACCAAAATTTACCCTACCAAAGATTAATTTGAGTTTTATAAAGGGAAGGGTTGTTTTGATAATCGGAATCTTTATTATTGTTTTTAGCTTATTTTTGAACGAGTATTTTTTCCATAAGGCCAGATTGATTGTATATCTTCCGACTCAACCGATAGAGAAGAATTTAAATGAATCGATAGAATATGAAGTATCAAGCTCCAGCGCAATAATATCCGATTCGTTAACAACCACGGGAAAGAAGGAAGTCGGAGACAAAGCAAAGGGAACACTCACAATTCATAATTTTGATGATAAAGAACGGACTTTTTCAAAAGGAACGACAGTTGAGGCATCAGGAATGAAGTATATATTGGACAACGACATTAAAGTTGCTTCGTCATCCCTGGCGAACGACGGGTCGGCCAAACTTCCAGGAAAGGCCAATGTTTCAATTACCAGTCAAGATATCGGGCCGGAGGCCAATCTATCGAAAGGATCCCGCTTTAAGATCGACGACCTTTCTTCGAGCGTATATTTTGGGATAAATGAGGCTTCTTTGTCCGGTGGCAGTAAAAAAGACATCAGAACGGTATCATCAGCCGATATGAGCAATTTAGATAAGAATGTATTAGATAGATCACTAAAGCAGGCTAAAGCACCAACATTATCAAAAGACAAAGTAATCCTGGATGAGCTTTCCAAAACATCAATCGTCAGCGCCAAATATTCCAAAGAAGTTGGGGAGGAAAGTGAAAAAATATCGGTGGAAGCTAAGACGTCGACAACATACTACGCCTATGATAGAAAAAAATTAACAAACCTTCTAAAAGAAGAACTGGAGAAAGATGCAAAGAAGGGATTTATCATAAACCCAAATAATTTGTTTTATAAAATCGAAAAAGTAGTTATTAATAAAGATAATCTGGATTTAAAAATCATTGCCAAAACTAAGGCATTACCTGTGATTGACGATAGTGAGCTTTTAAAAAAGATAAGCGGAAAAAATCAGGACAAACTGAAAGAGATCCTTAAAAACGAATTCGGAGTAATAGCTTACAACATCGTGATTAGTGACCCATTGCGGATTTTAAAAAATTTTATTCCTTTTTTTAAAAAAAATATTACACTTAGTATTTCAGGAACATAGTTATGTCACGTCGAGTATACATAAAAAAAGATAATTCTATAAAAAAGAAAGCGATTAACTATTTTTCTTATGTATTTTTGATTATTGGATCGTTGATGCTTTTCTGGTCATTTTACCCAATCATATCATTTGAGATATATTCAAAATATTTTATAAAAAAAAGTATTAAGTCGCCCGTCCCCGATTCCGACTCTCCCAGTTCATTGTCTCAAGCAAGTACGGTTTTAGGTTCTTTTAATGTGTTTTCCAATAATCTTCGCGATTTTACTCAAGCCAGTTTATGGTTCCCTTCCGTTGTTCAAGCAGGTACGACATCAACCTTGTCCGTCAAAAAATATTCTTTATCTATACCGAAGCTAAATATTATTGATGCCGAAGTGTCGGTCGGAGGAGAGGATCTTTCAAAAAGTTTAATCCATTATTTACCAAAAAGTCTTCCCGGTGAATACGGTAATGTCGCAATATTTGGTCATTCTACCTTGCCTCAACTTTATAAACCCAAAGACTACAAGTCAATTTTTACCTATCTTCCATCATTGGAGAATGGAGATATAATTAAAGTGAAAGTAAACGATCTGGATTATGAGTATATCATATATGACAAGTTTGTTGTTGATCCCGATGAAATTTCTGTTCTTGATCAACAGATGGATGGCTCGTATCTGACCGTTATTACCTGTGTTCCTCCGGGGACCTACTTGAAAAGGTTGGTTGTAAAGGCTAAATTGAGATTGATTTAACCTATAATATTAGGTATAATTGGCCGATGAAAATGAAGCTGCAGATATTTTTTAGGCCAATGTTTAAAGGACTATATTTTATTGCTTTATTCTTTATTATTATTGGTCAAACCGTACGCAAACCTTTTGATTTTTTTTTTCAAATAGTAATTTCCTTATCTAAGAAAGTATCTTTACCGAAAATCGGTATAAAGAAACAGAATTTTACCCCTTTTAAGGCGCCTAAGTTAATTCTACCCAAGATAAAGCTACCAACATTGAAGCTTCCAAAGATTATTTTTCCCAAAAAATCGTTTTGTTTTGTAAATGAACGTATACGTTTTTTTATTTTAGGAGTAGCGACCACTTTTGTATTAATGGCTTTTTATCAATCATATCTGTTTATTAAGGAGCTGCCATCACCTGGTAGTATCGGCAAAGTAAACTATCCTCTATCAACTCATATTTATGATAGAAACGGAGTACTACTCTATGAAATATTTCGCGACCAAAATAGAACTCAAATTTCTTTAAAAGATCTCCCTAAATACGTTGTTCAAGCAACAATAGCTATAGAAGATAAAGATTTTTATAAACATAATGGGGTCAATTTAATCGGAGGTATCTTAAGAGCTGTTAAAGAAAGCTTACTAAATAAACAGATTCAAGGAGGATCGACGATTACACAACAGTTGGTAAAAAGTGCGTTATTAACACCGGAAAGAACAATTGAAAGAAAGATAAAAGAAGTAATTCTTGCGTTATGGACAGAAAAAGTTTATAGTAAAGATAAGATCCTTGAGATGTATCTTAATCAAGTTCCGTATGGTGGGTCTTCGTATGGTATCGAAGAAGCGGCCAAAACATACTTTGGAAAATCGGCAAAAGATCTGACGATTGCCGAAGTGGCTCTTTTGGCGGGACTACCTCAAGCACCTTCGATCTACTCACCATATACCAATCCAGTTGCCGCAATTAGACGAAGGAACGAAGTTTTGGAAGCAATGGCCAAACAAAAATATATCTCTGAAGAAGTTAAGGAAAAAAATCAAAAATTGAAGTTGGTTGTTATACCGCCAAAAACGTCAATATCGGCTCCCCACTTTGTTTTTTACACGAAAAGCCAACTGGAGTCTTATTTTGGAACCGAGAAAGTTGAAAAAGGAGGCTTGGAAGTGATTACTACCTTGGATTTGGATGTTCAAAGAGAAGTTGAAAAAATTCTGGCAGAAGAGATAGAAAAAATTAGCTATCTGAATGTTACGAACGGTGCCGTCCTGGTGACCCGACCTTCAACGGGAGAAATCCTGGCAATGGCCGGTTCGGTTGATTATTTTATACAACCCTGGGGAGCTTTTAACGTCACCACCGCTCTTCGCCAACCGGGAAGCTCGATTAAACCGATAATGTATTCACTGGGTTTGCAAAAAAATTATACGGCAGCATCAATCATAGATGATAGACCGACAAGTTTCAGAATAGAAGGAAGTAGCCCTTATCAACCGGTTAATTATGATGGAAGATTTCATGGGAAGGTCCCGTTGAGATATGCTTTGGCGAATTCTTATAATATTCCTGCGGTTAAAGTTTTGGAAAATATTGGTGTTGGAAACTTTATAGACTTTGCTCAAAAGTTGGGAATTAGTACCTGGAAAGATAAGTCCCGTTACGGTTTGTCACTTACTCTGGGTGGTGGAGAAGTGAAGATGACCGATATGGCGGAAGCGTTTGGTGTCTTGGCTAACC
>MWSR01000040.1 GCA_002050095.1 Microgenomates bacterium UTCPR1 | reverse complement strand
AAAAAACAGTAATCAAACCGAGTGATACTTTTCGGACGGATCGATGAAAAGAAAGGTTCAACCGAATTATTCTTCAGCTTGGATTTTAATAGTCCGATGAAGTTGTAGTTATGTTCGGAGACGATGAGTGCTTTCTGTTTTTCTTGAACGATCTCGGTTTCATATTTCATAGTATAATTATAGCGTGAAAAAACCGGCCAAGATAATATCTTACTCTCAAACCAATGATTATTTAAAAGAAAATAGACAGAAAAAAATTGTATTGGTCGGAGGATGTTTTGATCTGATTCATTACGGTCACCTTTCATTTTTAAAAAAAGCCAAAGAAATGGGTAATTTTTTAGTTATCGCTATAGAATCCGATGAATTTATTGTCAAAAATAAAAGAAAACAACCAATCCACAGTCAAAAAGAAAGGGCAGAAATACTCTCTCATCTGGATTTGGTCGATCTGATTGTTACGCTTCCTTTATTTAAGTCAACGGATGATTATTTACGTCTTGTTAAGTTGGTAAAACCAAACATAATCGCAGTGACATCGGGAGATCCGCAGATTAAAAACAAAAGAAATCAAGCTAAGTTGGTTGGTGCAGAGGTCGTTTCGGTTATACCTTTGCTGAAAGGTTTTTCAACAAGAAAAATTGTCGAAAAATTTGATTAGTCTTATTACAGATTAATGAGTTCGGTTGTTTATTAAGCTTAGAATATTACTACTATAAAAGTAGTCGTTTGAGTTCGTTATGATTAACCAATTTGACTTTCTAAGTATAATTTAAGTACTAAATAGTTGTTTTTATTGTTATGAGTAGTAATCAAGTACAAATAAGGTTGAGTGTGTCCGAACGATTTAATGTCCTTCTTAAATCAAAAGCAGCTCGGTTAGGTCTTCCGGTAACCCAATTAATCAAATATATATTAACAAAAAATATAGAGGAAGAAATACCGACATATAAAGCCTCAAATAAATTAGAAAAGCTTTCAGAAAAAGCTATCAACGAATTAGATAGGTCGGTGGTAGTTGGAGATATAGAGGAATTTTTTGATAATTTTTAAACAATGAAGATAAGATTTTCTCCGGATTTTATTAGATCGCTTACTAGAATAAGTAAAACGGATAAAAATTTGCTTATCTTGATAAAAAAACAATTAAAGAATTTTGAAAATAATTCAAAACATCATTCGTTGAGAGTACACAAATTATTGGGAAAAAAGAGGAATTAATGGAGTATATCGGTAAACAAAAGCGTTAGAGCTATATATTTACTATTGAAGGAAGATGAGATATATTTTATCGCGATAGGTAAACATGAAGAGGTATACGGTTGAATATCGAGAAACGCTATGCCCTTAATGACTGGAATTAGTAGGTAGTCCTTATTGTTGGATCATTGCTTGGGAAGAATTTTACTGAAGTTTTAGGTATTCGTTATAAATTGTATAATGTTTTGAAGAATTTTATTCTTTATTTTTAAATTATGAGATTATTTTTGGCGGTTGTACTTCCCGATAAAGTCAAAAAACAACTGGATGCTACTGTTCGATCTAATTAAAAAAGAGTATCCTCAATTTACCTGGGTGGCGCCGGAAAATTTTCATATTACCGTTCACTTTTTTGGAGAGAGGAACGATCCCGACAAAATAAAAAAGAAAGTATCCGACCTTCTTTGGGATAGGTTTGTATTTTATCTGTATTCGTTCGGTCTGGATGTTTTTGTCAATAACAAACTCGTTGTCTATCTAACATTTAATCGGGAAAAGACAATAGAAAAGTTGGCGGAAACAATTAAATCAAACTTTGACGGAAACTCGGTTAATATCAGAAAATTTATTCCTCATCTTACTTTGGCTCGGGGACCGAGATCTTCCAAACAACAGTACTTTGTTTTGAAAAAAAGATTGGAAAAGATAGATATAGATATTTCGTTTAAGGTCGAAAAGCTGATTCTTTTAGAAAGTATTTTGATTGACAACAAGCCCATCTATAAGGAAGTCGCCAGTTTTCCCCTAAATAAAAAAGACAGCCCCGGCTAAGCCGGGGACTGTCCTTTTAAAATATCCTGTTTAAACAAAACATTATGCTGTGCCGATCTTATACATTCCTGTTCCACAAGTCGGACATTTTCCTTTCATTGCAGGCTTACCATTTTTCATGGTAACTTTTTGAGCTTTTGGATCTTCTTTTTTTGCTCTGCATTTTACACAATACATCGTTGCCATATTTATTATCACCTCCCTTCCTTGTCTCGCCGTAACCCGACAAAGTCGGATTAAGCGGATCATTACTTAATCAGATTAGCAAAATATAGTAGGAATTCAAGAGCAATGATTAGCACTACCAAAACAAGACTTTTTTTCAGATCGCTAAAAAAGTATTTTGATAATAACGATTGACTTATCCCTTGTACATTTTTCGGTTTTTTAGAAGCTTCAACTTCCTCTTTATTAGTTCTTCTTTCGACGGTCATTATTGAGGGTTGGATTGGTTTTTCGTTCTGTTCTAACAGTCGCAGTTTCCTTCTATAAGCGGCGAGAATTTTTTCTTTTTTTGTCTTTTTAGACATGAGTCAATTATAATCAGATTGACACCCGAATTGCAAATTTATAGAATGTAATAAATGGTTAATTATCTATTAGTGGTTATTTTTATTTGGCTTTTAGGATTAAGTTATTTTGTTTTTAGATTGAGGAATCATTATTACAATTTGATTAACGGTACGAAGAAAGAGAAGTTAGATGAAATACTTGATCAATTGATAGATCAGGGCAAAGCCAATAGGAATGAGTTAGCGTTGATTAAAAAAGAGGTAAGCAACCAGATAGAGTCATCAAAATTACATTTACAAAAAACAGGACTGGTAAGGTTCAACCCATTTGATCGGGTCGGTGGAGAACAGAGTTTTGTAGTTTCTTTTCTTGATGCCGAAGATAATGGTATAATTTTTAACTTTATCTATACCCGAGACGGTCTTCGGGTTTATACTAAGAAGGTAAAGAAAGGAAAAGGAGAAGGATATAATCTTTCCGAAGAAGAAAGAGAATCAATCGGAAAAAGCAGTTAAAAATTTTATGACAATATGATAAATAAAAAAATTGCTTTAGTTGTTTTGTTCTTCGTCTTTTTGTTTTCCGGTCTTGGCTCTTATTACGTATTTTCAAGAAATGCCGATCAAAGGTTTTTTTCTCCGCTTTCGGATTATAAACCGCCCGTCAACGGCAACGGCAACAATGTTGACAACGAACCCAAAACTCAAGAATGCCCTCTAAACGGAGCTTTGTATTCAAAGAATCAAGAGGCGGTGTGGAGTAAAAGAAGACCGCTGGGAGTGATGATAGAAAACCATACGGAAGCAAGACCACAGTCCGGTCTATCTTCGGCAGATGTCGTCTTTGAGGCGATTGCCGAAGGCGGTATAACGAGGTTTCTGGCCGTGTACTACTGCCAAGATGCATCAATAATAGGTCCCGTCAGGTCGGCCAGGATATACTTTATT
>MWSR01000001.1 GCA_002050095.1 Microgenomates bacterium UTCPR1 | reverse complement strand
TCGACCCAGATACCAAAATTACAAGAGAACTTGACATAAATGCGCTTAAAATCTATAACGAAAAATTAAAAGAGGATATTTCGCTTTTTTCTCACTTAATTGTTCAATGACTGCAAAATTAGCAAGCCTTGGGTTTTTTTTGACAATGCCGGAGAAGAAACCTTTTGGTTGGGATTTTATAGTTTAAAATATGAGCCAGATAATCTTACGGACAGCTTTATGAGCAAGTTGTGTTTTCATGGGGAAGAAATTGGATTTAAGGAGCATAGATATAAAAATGTTAAATTTCATAAATCTTTTCATACCTCATTTGATGAACCAAAACAAAACTCACAGATATATGAAGCATTAATATCTGTATGTAAGGCGCTCTTTTATTATAAAAACCAGTACAAAGGTAAAAATACCGCACATTTCTTTACCCCTATTGTTGTGCTCGATGGAACCTTATGGAGTGCGACCCTAAAAAAAGATTCAAATATAAGCTTAAGAAAGACAAACAGATTAGTAGTAAGATTTGACTATATATTTGGAGAGGAAAAATCAGCAAGCAGATATGAGAGTCAACTTGTGGAAATCATCACGAAAAAGGAGTTGATGAATCTAATTGAAAATATTGAGAAAGATAATAATACTTTATTTGAGAGTTGGAAAAAATATTTACATCTTTGAGACTATTACTTAGTTAGCTTTTTTTTATGTAGCCTTTTTGGGATAGGGAGACATTCGATTAAATCCCGTCTGGCTCCGGTTGAACCTTCGCGGATAATATATTCAACATATTCCCTTATTGAAAGTTCGCCATCATAACCGTCCTTGCTTAAATAATTTGCTTCCTTTATTATCTTTTCGTATTCCTGCATAGACTCTTTCAGCTGATCATTGATTATTAACTCCTTGTCTGGAATCTCTCTCGTGATTCTAAGAAGCAATTTGATTAATTCTCTTTCGCTGATATACGGTTCCGTGCATCTTCTGTCTTTTGACCTTGTACAGTGGTAATAAATATGCCTTCGTTTTCCGCCACTTCTTAGTTTCCTCAGCTTCTCCTCTCCGCAAACTCCTGACCCGCAGGAATAACAGGTAAATATACTCTTAAAGGCAAACTGTCGTCCGATGTATGATCGCCTGCTTGGATCATAAAGCTGTCTCTGGACTTTATCGAATAGTTCCTTATCAATTAATGGGGGATGCGCACCTTTGTACCACTTCTTGCTTCCGACTGGAAACTCAAAGTATCCATAATAAAATGGGTTTCTTAGGAATTGATAAACCATACTTAAGGTAATCGGTCTGTTGGTTTTTGTCCTGAAATTTTTACTGTCCATCCATGTCTTTATCACCCGGCCGCTTTGATGAAGATTGGCAACCCGTTCAAATGCTTCCTTGATAATCGGCGCCCGCTCCGGGTCGACAATAATATCCTTTATCCCGCCAAATGCCCGGTTCATGTATCCCATTGGTGCACCACTCGGTCGCCAGCCCATCTCACACTTAGTTCTTATCCCTCTTTTTACATTTACTCCTTTATTATCGTTTTCCAGTTTTGCCTGAGAACATAAAATCATCAGAAGAAATTTATCATTGGGAGTATTTTGGAATAACTGAGAATATGTTTTTATTGCTTTGAGTTTACCCTGATCCATAAAGTCTACCAATATACCTAGATCCCCGGCATTTCTTGACAATCGATCCGGATGCCATGTCAAAATACCGTTAAATTTACCGAGCATAATATCGGCGATTAATTCTTTGAAAACAGGCCTTTCACCTGATTGTTTTGCGGAATGACTTTCAAAACGGACTTCTTTAATAAATATTCCTTCTTTATTACCAACCTCCTTCATTTCCTTGATTTGGGAGTCAATTGACATTGCCTGTCGTTCGTCGCTTTCTGATGATTTTCTAGCGTACAGGCAGTACTGAATTGGATGATTTTGAACCATACAGGGTACATTAATGACGGATTAGACATGAACAATCAAACGAAGAATACTATAAGGATTAACAACTAAAACCCCTCCATATAGAGGGGTTTTAGAAATAACCGATCGGCTATTTATTGGACTACCGAACAGTCGCTTACATCAATGACTCCAATTGTCTGATTACCGACAACTCCCTTAACCGTGACCGTTTGACCGTTTTTCAAGGGTAAGAGTTGCTGTTTATCAGTAATTTTGCAGCTGATCTGGGCCAAAGAGAATTCTTTGGAGGCAACTTTACCGAATGACAAACCGGTGTCGGTAATGTTTGTTATCTCGGCGCTGAATTCAACCATTTTTCCTTTCCATTTGGCTTCAGCTGCGACCTGGTTACCGTCAAAATCATCGGCTAGTTCTTGGGCTGATATTTTCTCAGGTTCTTGGGGCTGTTCTTCTACTTTAGCTGAACTGGTATTTGAAGAAGTGGTTGAAGTTCCACCCTTATTCCCGGATACGGCTCCGATAACAATCAAAACGAGGACTATTATTCCAATCCATTTAAGTACCTTTTTCACTTTTATCACCCCCTTTCCGTATATCGATAAGTCGATTACTCATATATACAGACGGAGGCCTTATGTAAACGAAGGTCCCCGCCAGCGAGTGGCTTACGCCACCATGTCCCTTTCGAGACATGACCTACCAAGGTTGGCTGAACGAGGACCTCTCGTTCTCCTTGGTAGGTTTTACTGCCATGCCCGGCAAAAAGCCGAGTTTAGGCAATCCGAATTGTCAAAATAATTATATCACTAAGCTTCTCTTACTTTCTATTTAAGGGTATCGGAATAACCCTAGATATCAAGTGAATATCAGCTCATAAAATTTCTTATCCGAATAATCGACCAGTTCCTTTATCTGGTCATTGGTTATACGCAAATTAAATTGCAGTAACACGATTTGCAATACCTTCAGCATATCGAGCGCGTATTGTTTGAGCACCTCCGTGTTCAGGACATATATTCTTTTTATCGATAGAATATTCTGGGATTCATTCATCTGGCCAGTGAACGTGGCCAAATAATCAGCAAATATGTCATCCACTTTGATTAAAGTGTTCACTGCATAATTAACAGCCAAATCTTCATTAACTTCAAAGGGATCATCCATTATTTTATTCAGGGCATAGAGATGTAATATGTTAAGGATTATCACCTTTACATGCGATATATATTGACTGGAAATATATGCAAAACCCATTCTGTCCTCAAGTCTCTTTACTTTTATCTGACTGTCAAAAGACTCCAGATAAACGGTTTCCTTGATAAAGTTAATAAACTTCTCGCAGTTATAGACCAGACGATCATCGATCTTTGTAATGGCATCCATTATATTCAGCCAAAGTTGTGCTTCGGCAAATTCTTTCTTCGACAAGTCACCAACGACGTGATCCACCTCCAGCTTATTGAATGGATGTTTGATATCACCCAGAAGGTCATAAAAACTTATCTCGCTTTTAGCCGTTTGCATTCGACAGCCATTGAGATAAACAAATATCGCCTTTTGTTTTACCGTTCTTATTTGCTGTTTATACTTCCATAAATGTGCTGTTCCCATAATTTGTTTTTAATTTTTAACTTTATCCGCCTTAACTGCTGCGGAAATAATTTCCAACCTGTCCCTTATATTTTTCTCATTCCTGGCTCTTGTTATGGCGGACAAGAAGAAATTAATAACCCGGGCGACTGCCGTTGGCAGTTTTCTTTCAAGTATCAACCTGGCCAGCGTCTGGTGAACGTCACCTTTTACTTCATTTTTAGAGAA
>MWSR01000029.1 GCA_002050095.1 Microgenomates bacterium UTCPR1 | reverse complement strand
TTCCCCTTTTGAAACCAGAAGCCCCGATCATCGGAACCGGACTCGAAGAAAAAATTAGCACCTCTCTTGGACGAACAGTAAAAGCGCCTGAAGATGGTGTGATCAAAAGTGTTGATGGTCGAAAAGTTGTCCTCAAAGGAAAAAGCAATAAGACTTGGGAATATCACTTGGAAAGATTTGTAAGAACAAACAAAGATGTGTGCTTTGACCAAAGACCAAAGGTTGAAAAGTCTCAAAAAGTTAAAAAAGGCGATATCATTATTGATGGTCCATCAACAGATGATGGTAAGCTTGCTCTTGGCCAAAACCTTGTCGTTGCATATACTTCGCTTAACGGCCTCGGTTATGAGGATGGATTTGTTATCTCTGAAAGATTAGTAAAACAAGATCTTTTAAGCTCGATCACTATTGAAGAATTTATTGCCGATTTGGTAGATACAAAACTTGGACCAGAAGAATTAACACGAGATATCCCAAATGTCCGAGAAGAAGTGCTCTCTAACCTCGATAAAGAAGGACTTATCAATGTTGGAACCGAGGTAAAAGGTGGAGATATTTTAGTTGGTAAGGTTGCTCCAAAGGGAGAGAAAGAACTAACAGCGGAAGAAAGATTACTTCGAGCGATATTTGGAGAAAAAGCAAAAGACATTAAAGATACTTCGCTCCGAATTCCTTACGGAAAAAGAGGAACAGTCGTAAACATCGAAGTTATTAATGGAAAAAAAGATCCAAACGAACTTGAGCCAAGTGTTCTCAAAAGAATAATTGTTAATACGGCTCAATTAAGAAAAATATCAGTCGGAGACAAGCTCGCAGGACGACATGGAAATAAAGGAGTAATATCAAAAATATTACCCGAATGGGATATGCCGCACCTTGAAGACGGAACCCCTGTTGATGTCATCCTTTCTCCTCTTTCGATCTTATCTAGGATGAACCTCGGTCAATTATTTGAAAACTTGATGGGGACAATAGCCGATAAAAACAATCTTTCGATTTCAATTCCCGTTTTTGAAAAAATAAAAGAGGATTTCATCACAAATGAACTCAAAAAAGTTGGTCTTCCAATTGATAGCAAAGTTACTCTTTATGATGGTCAGACCGGTCAACCATATGAAAGAAAAGTACTAGTTGGGACAACATATATTATGAAATTAATTCATATGGTTGAGGACAAGTTTCATGCAAGGTCGGTCGGCCCGTACTCTTTAGTAACCCAACAACCATTGGGAGGTAAATCTCAGCTAGGAGGTCAAAGATTTGGTGAAATGGAGGTTTGGGCACTTGAGTCACATCGTGTACCTCATACCTTGCAAGAATTACTCACAATTAAAAGTGATGACGTCCGTGGAAGAACAAAAGCTTTTGAGTCAATCATCAAAGGAATCGACATACCTCAATCGTCTGTACCCGAATCGTTCCATGTTCTTATTAAAGAGCTAAATGCACTTGGATTATCAATTGACTATGTTAAATAATGGAAGATCTTAATTTGGTTGATTTTTCCGGTTTAAGGATTACTCTTGCTTCACCCGAAACTATCATCAAGTGGTCTCATGGAGAAGTGATTAAGCCTGAAACAATCAACTACCGAACATTCCGCGCCGAAAAAGACGGCCTCTTTGATGAAAGAATATTTGGACCAACAAAAGATTACGAATGTTATTGTGGAAAATATAAAAGGATGCGATATAAGGGTATTGTCTGTGATAGATGTGGAGTCGAAATAACTACCTCTGCTGTCAGAAGAGAAAGGATGGGTCATATAAAGCTCGCTTCTCCAATCGCCCATATTTGGTATTTTAAAGGGTCTTCGTCAGTGTTGAGCACCGTCCTCGATATACCGCCACAAGCTCTTGAAAGGATAATCTATTATGCACTTTACCTCGTTAAAGAAGTCGAAAAAGATGGTCAAAAAAAAGCTTTAAAAGTCATAGAAGAAAGTCAGAAAGAAGAATTGGCAAAACTGGAGGCTGTCCAAATTCAAGACAATGAAAAAATAAAAACCGACTTCCAAAAACAATATAATGAACTTAAGGAAAAAATTACTAATAAAGAACAATGGGAAATCACAAAACAGGAGATCGACTTTAAACAAAGAGAGCAACTGAAGCTTGCATCGAATTCGTTCGAAGAAAAGAAGTCAAAAAAATCTGCCTTTTTTGAAAGAATCTCAAAAATAATTAAAACTATTAAACCGTTTGAGGTTTTGGAAGAAGATGACTATCTCTATCTTAGAGAAAAAGGAGTTGATGGTTTTCTAACGGTCGGAATGGGAAGTGAAATGATCTTTGATATCTTGTCCTTATACGACCCTCAAAAAGAATATTCTTATGCCCTAAAAAACCTTTCGGAAGCTCACGGAGAAAAACGAAATAAATTACTTAAAAAAGTGCGGGCTCTCGAATCATTTATAAAAGCAAAAATTAATCCAAAATGGATGGTTCTAACTGTGTTACCCGTCATTCCTCCCGATTTAAGACCGGTAGTCCAACTATCCGGTGGAAAATTTGCGACATCGGATCTCAACGACTTTTATCGAAGGGTTATCAACAGAAATAACCGATTAAAACAACTAATTGATCTTGGAGCTCCGGAAATCATTTTAAGGAACGAAAAGAGAATGCTTCAGGAAGCGGTGGACTCACTGATCGACCTACAGAAGTCAAAAGGAAGAAGTAAGTCGGCAGGAGCAGCGTCCAAGATCCAAAAATCGCTGTCCGATATATTAAGAGGAAAACAGGGAAGATTTAGACAGAATCTCCTCGGTAAAAGAGTTGATTATTCGGGAAGATCGACCATTATTGTTGGTCCCGAACTAAAACTTGATCAGGTCGGCATACCGAGAGAAATGGCGCTTGAGCTTTTCAAACCGTTTTTACTTCATGAGATCATAATCCGTGGTCTGGCACCCAACATCAAAAGCGCAAAAAACTTCTTGGAAAAAAAAGAGTCGGTTATCTACGACATTCTTGAGGAAATTACAAAAGAACACCCTGTCCTGTTAAACCGAGCCCCAACCCTTCACAAGCTTTCGGTATTGGGTTTCTATCCTGTCCTAACCAACGACTTTGCAATCAAACTACATCCAACAGTTTGTGCGGGATACAATGCCGATTTTGACGGAGATGCCATGGGAGTTTTCTTACCGTTGTCAAAGAATGCTATCGACGAAGTCAAGTCGAGAATGCTTCCCTACTACAATTTACTCAAGCCGGCCGATGGCTCACCTATCGTGTTACCAAATAAAGAAATGGCTCTGGGTTGTTATTATTTGACAACATTTGACAATAACTTTATAAGCAAGAAAGATGAGGAGCTAAAAGTATTCTCAACCGTAAATGAAGCAAACAGATTTTTCCAAATCGGAGCGATCAAATTAAGAGAGCCTATTTTAGTCAAAGTTGAAGGTAAGGTTATTAGAACAACAATTGGAAGAATCATCTTTAATCAAGCCTTGACAAAAGATATATCTTTCATAAATCAAGAAGTTAAGGCAAGCGATCTCAAATCTCTAATCGTTAAGGCAATTAAGCTCTATGACGAGAAAACAGTCGGTGCTCTGATCGATAGACTAAAAGAACTCGGTTTCTGGAGTGCCACCCTGTCGGGAGGTTTATCCGTCTCTATCTTTGATTGTCAGATGGTCGATGAGAAAGATAAGATAATCGAGGAAACAGAAAAACAGGTCGAGAAAGTCGACAAAAATTTCCAACAGGGTCTTCTTACTCTCGATGAAAAGAAACGATACTCAAACAAACTCTGGATCGATACAACAGAGCGTTTAGCCGATAAGACTTGGGCGGCGCTTGATGAAGAAAACCCGGTTAAAATTATTATTAAATCGGGAGGCGCTCGCGCTTCAAGAGAGCAGCTCAAACAGCTTGCGGCAATAAAGGGACTCGTGGTTGACCCGTTGGGAAAAATTATTGAAGTACCGACAAAATCAAACTATCGTCAAGGCTTATCTATTTTTGAATATGTAATTTCAGCTCGAGGTGCAAGAAAAGGTCTCACCGATTCCGCCCTCAAAACAGCCGATGCTGGATATCTAACAAGAAGATTGGTAGATGTTACTCACGACATGATTATTAGAGAAGATGACTGCCACACCGAAAATAGCCTTCAGGTTATGACCGAAGGAGTTCGAGGTGACAAATTCAAAGAGAGGATCATTAATAGATTCTTGGCAAAAGATGTCGAAAATGAAAAGAAAGAAGTTATAGCAAAGGCTGGCGATCTGGTTAGTGAAGATTTAGCTAATTCGTTTATCGAAAATAAAATAAATAAAGTGTTTGTGAGATCTCCTCTTTTCTGTGCCTCACCTTACGGGATTTGCCAGAAATGTTACGGGACGGATCTGTCGACAAATAAAATTGTTGATATAGGTGTACCTGTTGGTGTAATTGCTGCACAGTCAATCGGTGAGCCGGGAACTCAACTGACAATGAGAGTAAGACATTTCGGAGGTATTGTTATCTCCGATGTCACACAGGGTTTACCAAGAGTAGAAGAGCTTTTTGAGACGAGAACACCAAAGACCGTATCTCCAATATCGGAAATCGGTGGAGAAGTTAGCATCCAGGAAGATACCGAAAAAGACGTTTTTCATATAACAATTAAGTCAAACAATAAAGATGCTCAGATCAAAGAACAGGAATTCATAATTCCAAAATCACAGAAATTAAGGATTAAAGACGGTGAACTAATTACATCGGGCACTCCTCTATCCGAGGGGTATCTGGATGTAGACGATATACTCGCAATAAAAGGCTTAAGAGCCGCGCAAAGTTATCTTATAGATGAGATCCAAAAGGTCTATGAATCACAAGGGATAGTTATCCATGACAAACATTTTGAAATAATTATCAGAAAGATGAGCGACAAAGTCATCATTGAAGATGAAGGAAATACATCGCTTATTAAAGATGAAGTGGTTTCAAGAATTAGATTTGAAGAGGAAAATAAGCGTATCTTAGCCAAAGGAGAAAAACCGGCGACTGGAAAGATCTCAATTCTGGGCATCACAAGAGCGGCTATCTATACCGATTCTTGGTTGTCTGCCGCTTCCTTTGAGCAGACCACAAACGTCCTAAGCTCTGCCGCTATAAAAGGCCAAGTAGACTACTTGTTAGGTTTGAAAGAAAATGTTATAATTGGCAGATTAATCCCGGTAACTTCTCAATTAATTGAGAAATATTACGGAAAGTTTTTAGGAAAATATGCCGACAATCAATCAACTGATAAAACGGAAAAGGCAGCGAAGGAATAAAAAATCAAAAGCAATCGCATTAAAACAGAATTTTAATTCGCTAAAGAGAAAGTATCTACAGATAAATAACCCTTTGAAAAGAGGTGTTTGTACTATTGTTAGAACAATGACGCCAAAAAAACCAAATTCGGCTCTCCGTAAGGTTGCCAGAGTCAGACTCTCAAACAAAATGGAGGTGACCGCTTATATACAAGGGATCGGACACAATTTGGCCGAGCACTCAATCGTATTGGTCCGCGGAGGAAGGGTTAAAGATCTTCCCGGTGTGAAATACCACATCGTAAGAGGTAAGTTCGATACCGCCGGAGTTGACAAAAGAACGACTTCAAGATCCAAATACGGTACAAAAGCACCAAAAGTTAAATCAACATAAGTTCATAATCATATGCCAAGACACAAATACAAAAAAATATCAATAAAACCTGACAAGGTTTTTCACAGTCACGAAGTCGCAAAACTTATTAACTACCTGACTGTTGACGGCGAAAAAGCAGTCGCTGAAAAACTTGTTTACCGGGCCTTTGAAGAGATCAAAAAACAAGGTCAAGACCCTATGAAAATCTTCCATTTGGCCATTGACAATACTTCACCGATTACCGAAGTAAAACCTCGAAGACTGGGCGGGGCCTCATACCTCGTTCCTATCGAAGTAAGAAAAGAAAGAAGGTTGTTTCTTGCCTTGAATTGGATAATCAATGCTGCAAAAGCGAAGCCAAATAAAGAGTATAAGAATTTTTATAAAAAATTGATGGCCGAGATTGTTGAAGCTTCAAAAAATCAAGGTCAGGGAGTTGCAAAAAAGCAGGCGACCGAAAAATTGGCCGAAACCAATAAAGCCTTCTCCCATTTAAAATGGTAAACTGATCTATGGCACAACAGCATGTCGTCACAAAAAACCGTAATGTATCTTTGGATAAAATCCGCAATGTCGGAATTATTGCTCATATCGACTCGGGAAAGACGACAACTACCGAAAGATTTCTTTTTTATACGGGTCGTACCTATAAAATAGGCGATATCGACGAAGGTGATACCCAGATGGACTGGATGCCACAGGAGAGAGAGCGTGGTATTACGATTATGTCGGCGGCGACAACGACTTTCTGGAAAGATACGAGAATAAATATCATCGATACTCCGGGACACGTTGACTTCACCGCCGAAGTTGAAAGATCGCTTCGCGTACTTGATGGTGGAGTCGTTATCTTCGACGCTGAAGAAGGGGTTCAGTCTCAATCTGAAACAGTATGGCGACAAGCAGATAAATATAAAGTGCCAAGAATATGTTTTATAAACAAGATGGACAAGCTCGGCGCCGATTTTGATGCTACGGTGAAAGAGATTCAAGATAGATTGGGAGCGCATCCGGCCGTAATGGTCGTTCCTATTGGTAAAGAACAGGAGTTCAAGGGTATTGTTGACCTTCTTGAAATGAAGGCAAAGTACTGGGATACGGATCCTCAAGGCATTAAATTTACGGTAACCGACACAATCCCGGAAGACCTGAAAAAACAGGTGTCCGAAGCAAGAAACAAATTAGTTGAAAAAATTGCCGAAACCGACGACAAGCTTCTTGATAAGTATCTAAATAATCAAGAAATCGCTCTCGATGAACTAAAAACGTCTTTAAGGAAAGCGGTGATTGCTTACAAACTGATACCTGTCTATTGTGGGACTTCTTTAAGAAATAAGGCGGTTCAACCGGTCCTTGATGCGGTTGTCGACTATCTCCCTTCCCCAATGGATCTGAAAGAAATAAAAGGAATTGATCCAAGAACAAACGAAGAAGCGGTTAGACAGTTAACTCCTGAAGAAAAGTTCTCGGCCTTGGCTTTCAAAATCCAACTTGATCCTCACGTCGGTAAGTTGACCTACGCAAGAATCTATTCGGGAGTTTTGGAGTCGGGATCGTATGTCTACAACGTCAATCACGGAAAACAAGAAAGAGTCAGTAGGATTCTATTGATGCACGCAAACAATCGGGAAGAAATTGATAAAGCCTATGCAGGAGAGATAGTTGCTCTCGTTGGTCCTAAAGAGTCAAAGACCGGAGACACCCTTGCCGATCAAAATAATCCTATTATTCTTGAACAGATTAATTTTCCCGAACCGGTCATTTCTCTGGCAATTGAGCCAAAAACAAAAGCCGATCAAGAAAAGCTTTCCTACAGTTTACAATGATTAGCAGAAGAAGATCCGACCTTTAAGGTTAAAATCAACCATGAAACTGGTCAAACAATTATGGCCGGTATGGGAGAGCTTCATCTTGAGATACTGGTCGATAGGATGAAGAGAGAGATGGGTATGGACGTTAGTGTCGGAAAACCTCAAGTGGCCTACAAAGAAACGATAAAGAAAACCGTC
>MWSR01000085.1 GCA_002050095.1 Microgenomates bacterium UTCPR1 | reverse complement strand
AACGAAAACCTAAGCGCTTGAGGCCCGTGGAATTTTCCGTCGTAGTTGACCGGACAGTAAGCCTGTGGTTGTCCACCACCGGTGAAGCAGCTCGGTGAATCAATAAAGATAGTTGCCGGAGTTACAAGTTTGCGATCTATTCCGATGGCATAGTTTATTGGTTTGATCGATGATCCGGGCTGTCTTTCGGTGGTGGTAACGTTGAAAGCTCCCGATCCGCTGGCAAAGTAATTAACCGATCCGACCATAGCCAATATTTCACCCGTAGGCGGTCTTGTAACAAGAACGGCTCCATTTGTAACATTTAAATCTTCAAGATCATTAATTTCTTCCTTCAGAATTTTTTCGGTTTTTTCTTGAATATCCAGATCTAGAGTTGTTGTAACTTTTAGGCCGCCCTTTTCAACAATTTCGACGCCATATCTTTCTTCCAGAATTTTTCGAATATAAAAAACAAAATGGGGAGCCTTGATAATGTTGACCGGCGGCTTGATATCAAGATGTTCCTTGATTGCTCTATTATAAGTTTTTTCATCGATATATTTTTCTTGTAACATCCTTTTTAAGACCTTATTTTTCCGATTTATAGACAGTTCGGGGTTAAGATAAGGAGAGTAGAGTGAAGGAGCTTGAGGAAGTCCGGCCAGAAATGCCGCTTCGGTCAAGGTCAAGTTTTTTGACGGTTTATTAAAGTAGAGCATACTTGCCTGCTCTATTCCATAAGCGGCGCCGCCGTAAGGAACCTGGTTGAGATACATTTCCAGAATCTCGTCTTTCTTATATATTTTCTCTGTTATCAAAGCCAAAATGATCTCACGTAATTTTCTTCTTATTGTTCTTTCGGGGGTGAGTAGCGATGTTTTAATCAACTGCTGGGTAATTGTCGATCCTCCTTGAACCTGGTTAGTTAAAAAAGTATCTTTGACGGCTCTAAGAATCCCTCCTAAGAAAGATACACCTTGGTGTCTGTAGAAATCCTTGTCTTCAATGGCGATTGTTGCCTGGGAAACATATTTTGGTAAATTTTTTAGTTTAATCGGAGTTCGATTCTGTTCCTTATAGATATCGTAGAGAAGTTTTCCATTGCGGTCAAGAATCTGTGTTGAAAGCGGAGTTGCCTGGAAGTCCTTTAGTTTATAAGGATTCGGAAGTTCGTAAAAAATATAAAAAAACAGAAAAAAGATAAAAGCCAAAAACGAAAGAACGATAATTAAACGTTTTCTTTTTTGAACCTGGTTTTTTAACTTGTCGATTGAATTCATTTTATTCTTGGAAAAAGAGGGGTTATTTTTTTTATTTCCCCTAGGGTCGATTTAAATATTTTTTCCGCGGTATCCGGTAACAACGGCCAAAGATCGCACGCAACCGAATTTAGCTTAATTAATGATTCTTGTAAAAAGCCCTTTCTCTCCGAAGGCGTTTTTTTCCAGGGAGCAAACTCGTCGATTGATTTATTTAGGGCTTTTATTTCTTTCCAAACATTTTCAATTATAACATTAAACTGCAAGATGGTCTGTCTGTGATTCCGGCGATTATCTTTTATATCTTTATCTTTATGATCGATTATGATTTTGTCTTGTTGGCCGAGATTGGTTAATCGAGAAACCAGGTTACCGAGCTCATTGGCAAGATCGGCATTATAAATTTCGTTTAGTCGGTCATAAGAAAAGTTACCATCGTCAAAGGTCGGAATTTCTTTTAACAGGTAATAACGCAAGGTATCGGCTCCATATTTATTGATTATTTCGAAAGGATCAATGATGTTTCCTACCGTTTTAGACATTTTCTGACCGTTGACGGTAAGATATCCGTGAACAAAGATGCTTTTAGGAAGCGGTAATTTGGCAGAAAGGAGAAATGCAGGCCAATAAAGCGCATGAAATTTAATTATTCCTTTCCCGATTACATGAATATCGGCAGGCCAGATCGACCGATCGACACCGGATCGATAGATGTTTAGAGCATCAAACCAAACATATATTCTTTGAGTGGGGTCATTCGGAACAGGTACGCCCCAGTTTTTTGCTCTTATATTCGATCGAGAGATGCTGATATCCTGCAGCGGTTGTTTAAGAAATGAAAGAACCTCATTTTTTCTGGAAATAGGATATATCTTTATTTCATCCGATGAAATTAATTTTTTGAGTATCTCCTGATAGCGAGAAAGTTTAAAAAAATAGTTGGTTTCCGAGATTTCTTCAAGTTTTTTTCCGGGATGTTCAAAACATTCTCCTCTTTCATTAAGCTCTTCAACGGTATAAAATGTCTCACAACCAACGCAGTAAAGACCACGATAGTCTCTCTTATAGATATCCTTCTGACAGAGTTGCCAAAGATCCTGGGTAGATTGATGATGAAGTTGATCCGAGCCTTTTTGAAAGACGTTAAATGGAGTGTTAAGTTTCTTTGTCAGTTCGATGAATGAGTCGGCATTGTTATCGACAAACTCTTTTACCGGGACTCTTGCCAGTTCGGCCGCCTGGACATTTTTTAGTGCGTTTTCATCACTCCCTGTTAGAGTAATAACATTTTCGCCTTGTTGTTGGTGATAGCGAGCGATGACATCGACCTGGAGAAATTCAAGAGCGTGGCCAATGTGGGGTTTGGCATTGACATAAGGGATCGCGGCGGTGATATAAAACGGTTTATTTTTCATCTCAAATTAATAGTAGTGTATATTATACCCAAAATTATTTAAGGAGAATAAGAGAAGCAACAAATAAGCAGAGGACGAGAACGGTATTAACCGAATCCAAAAGGTCAAAACCAAGAAGAGATAAAACGGTAAATAATAAAACCATGATTAATAACGGATACTTTTTCGATTTGAATATTTTGAAAGCAATAAGATATATTAGGCCCGAGAGTAGAATGTTAAAAAAAATGATGATAGTCCAATCGGTTGGTGGTATGGCCAAAATAGTGATGATGACTACAATTGATAAAAAAAGTATTGCAACTAACATTATTATCAATTATAATGTTTAACTATGACAAAATTACCCGATGATAAACAGAAAATTATTGTTAAATTTGCACAAGGAAAAGGAGATACGGGTTCCCCGGAGGTTCAAGCGGCTTTATTGTCGTATAAGATAGACAAGTTATCGGAACATCTGGATATAAACAAGAAAGACAATCATTCAAGAAGAGGGCTACTTAAAGTAATCGCAAAAAGAAGGAGAATACTAAATTATTTACAAAAGCTGGATGAAAAAAGATACAAGAAGTTAGTCAAAGAGCTGGGCCTCAAAAAATAATGAACATCATTGAAGAATCCTTCGAAATTGACGGTCAGAAACTAAAGCTTCAGTTTGGTAAGTTAGCTCAAGCGGTTGATACATCGGTGTATGCAACTTTGGGTGATACGGCCGTGTTGGTGACGGTGGCAGTAGGGCCCGAAAACCCTAATTTGGATTATTTTCCTCTGTCCGTCGAGTATGCAGAGAAGCTTTATGCCGGTGGTTTGATAAAAGGATCGCGTTGGATCAAACGAGAAGGAAGGCCTTCTGATTACGCCGTATTAACGGGGAGACTGATTGACAGGTCGATTAGGCCATTGTTCCCCAAAACATATAAAAAACAAGTACAGGTGGTGATTACTTTGCTTTCCGTTGATGGTGTAAACGATCCCGCTGTCCTATCGGCAATTGCCGTTTCCGCCGCGTTGTCGGTTTCCTCCGTCCCTTGGGCGGGACCGATATCGACTGTCCGTATTGGCCATGTTTCTTCAAATGAGAACGGGGAAACGGAGCTTATTTTGAATCCAACCGAAACCGAAGAAGAGTTTTCCGATTTGGATTTGGTAGTTTCTTCAACAAAAGATAAGGTCGTAATGATCGAAACGGCAGCGAGAATGATTGCCGATGAAGTGATAAAGGAAGGAATTGAGATGGCGAAAAAAGAAAATGAGAGAATAATTGGGTTTATTGAAGAAGTCGTTAAAAAAGTTGGGAAGAAAAAGAATACCGTACCTGTAGAAGTAGATTATTCAGAAATACTCAAGCTGGTTAAGGGGAAGTATGCCGAACCTATTTCCGAGGCGGTTAAGCTTGCTACCGAAACTGCCGGAAGCGAAGATAAAATGCTCCAAGAAATTGTTTCTTCTATCTACGAAGAGATGGATAAAAAGTTTGACGGCAAACAGATTCAGGCGGCTATTACAAAGTATAACTACGATAATATTAAGAAAAATATTTTAGAAAAAAAAGTTCGGCCGGACGGTAGAAAGGTTGATCAAGTTCGAGATCTCCATGTTGAAGTATCTGTTTTACCGAGAACACACGGAAGCGCTCTTTTCCAAAGAGGTCAAACGCAGATCTTATCAATTACCACTCTTGGCTCGACGACGTTAGAACAACTTATTGAAGGACCTGAAGGTAAGGAAGCTAAAAGATACATTCATCATTACTCCGATGGACCTTATTCTTATGGTCAGGTCGGTCGGATGATGGGACCGTCGCGAAGAGCCATCGGTCATGGAGCTTTAGCAGAAAAAGCAATTGAGCCTGTTTTACCGAGCGTTGAAGATTTTCCTTATGCGATTAGGGTTGTATCCGAAATTCTATCCGAGAACGGATCCTCATCTATGGGAAGTGTATCTGGGTCTTCACTTTCGTTAATGGATGCGGGTGTTCCTTTGAAAGAAGCGGTTGCCGGAGTGGCGATGGGGATGGTAAGTAAATCCGACGAAGACTATGTTATTCTTACGGATATTGTTGGCTTGGAGGATTTTTCGGGCGAGATGGATTTCAAAATTGCCGGAACAAAAGATGGAATTACGGCAATTCAGCTGGATGTAAAGAACAAGGGTTTAACTAAGAAAATGATTGATGATATATTTTTGCAGGCAAAAAAAGCAAGACTAACAATCCTGGATGCGATGAATAAGGTAATCGACAGACCAAGAAAAGAAATCTCAAGGTATGCTCCTAAAGTAGTTGTCCTAACTCCCCCCGCCGATAAGATAGGAGAGATAATCGGCCCCGGTGGAAAAAATATTAGAGCTTTGATTGCCAGGACACAAACCGAAATCAATGTTGAAGATGACGGAAAGGTTACCGTAAGTGGACTTGACAGAAACAAGGTTGATGAAGCGGTTACCCATATAAATAATATCTCAAGAGTTATTCAGGTCGGTGAGGAATTTGAGGGAGAGGTCAAAAGGATTTTACAGTTTGGCGCTTTTGTTGAGATGTTACCGGGCAAAGAAGGATTGGTACATATTTCAAAAATGGGGAAAGGCTTTGTAAAAAACCCGTATGATGCCGTCAAGATAGGTCAAAGAGTTAAAGTTAGGGTATATGAGATCGACAAGATGGGGCGAGTCAACCTTCAGATGATTTAATCTACTTCATATAATATTTTCATGATTGATTTTTACCGTATTGATGAGTAGAATCATTTATATGGCCAGAAGAAAATCTATCTTTAAAATTCCGTTTTTTAAATTAAAAATCAACAGGCAAACAATCTTTAATGTCTTTGGATTTATAATCTTTGGGATAGGAATTATTATACTTGTGTCTTTTGCTAAAAATCTGGCCAATGAAAATACCGGCAAGAAACTATATCTACTAAAACTCCTTTTGGTCGATAAATTTGGTGCTCTTGCGATCTTTCTTTCTCCAATTCTTCTATTGATTTCGGCCCATTTTTTTAATACAAAAAAACTTAAATTTATAAAACCAAATATTTCCGTGGGAACACTAATGGTCTTCGTTTCTGTTTTGGGTGTTTCGCGATCAGGAGAATATGGTCGTTTGATTTTTGAAAACCTGTCTTTGGATTTTTCATTGATTGGAACGATTATCATATTAGGGATTATTTTTATTGTTGGTTTGGTGTTTTTTTTCGACACCTCAATTGATATTTTTTTTATAAGCGTTTTTGGTTTTTTGAAAGCGGGTTTTAGTTTGATTAGAAATCATTTCTTCCGAGGGATGACACAAAAATCTTTGACTTCGGATAAGAAAGCAGAAAAACAACAGCTTATTGTTGATAAAAAAATCGAAGAAAGAAACAAATTGGTGCCATCCATAAACGTTAAAGCAATTCCTAAAGAACAAGAAATAAATATTAAACCAATCTCGACTTCATCGAAATCGACTTGGATCTATCCACCTTTATCCTTATTAAAAGATGTTGATCAAAAAGAAGCCGATAGAGGCGATGTTAATAAAAATGCGGCAATTATTGAGCAGACCCTTGATAGTTTCGGAATTAGAGCAAAGGTTGAAGAGATTAATCGTGGCCCGGCAGTTACCCAGTACGCAATCGCGATTGCTATGGGAACAAAAATTTCTAAAATTACTACCTTGAGTAATAATTTAGCTTTATCGCTTGCCGCATCAACAGGCCAAGTGAGAATAGAAGCTCCAATACCGGGAAGGTCTTTGGTAGGAATAGAAATTCCAAATATAAGGCCGGAGATAGTTACCGAAAAGGCGATTTTGTCCTCTCCTGTCTTCTCGGACAACAACGATCCATTGTTGGTTCCGCTTGGATTGGATGTTTCGGGGAAGCCTGTCGCCGCTTCCATAGCAAAGATGCCACATGTTTTGATCGCAGGACAAACAGGTAGCGGTAAATCGGTGCTCTTGAACGCCTGGATATCCTCATTTTTGTTTCGAACGCGCCCGGAGGATCTTAGGATGATCTTGGTCGACCCAAAAAGAGTAGAGCTTTCGGTATATAATGACATACCGCATCTGTTGACACCGGTAATCGTTGAGGCTCAAAAGATTATTTCCGCATTAAAATGGACGGTCGAGGAAATGGAGGGAAGATACAAGGAGTTTGCCAAAGTTGGAGCCCGAAATATAGAAAGCTATAATTTGTTACATGGAGTTGAAAAAAAACCTTATATTCTTTTTGTCATAGACGAATTAGCCGACCTAATGATCTTTGCTCCGGGTGAAGCGGAAGATTTGATTACCCGTGTTGCCCAAATGTCAAGAGCAACAGGAATTCATTTAATACTTGCGACTCAAAGGCCTTCGGTCGATGTAATTACCGGACTTATGAAAGCAAATATTCCGACAAGAGTTGCTTTTAACGTATCATCAATGATCGACTCAAGAGTAATTATCGATATGCCGGGAGCGGAAAAATTGTTAGGTAGGGGAGATATGTTATTTCTCCCTCCGGATAAGGCTAAACCCGTACGTATCCAGGGACCGTTTATCACCGAAAAAGAAGTTGTTGATCTGGCTGAATTCTTAAAAAATCAATCACCCGAAGTTCATTATACCGAGGAAGTTACCGAGCAAGCGGTGACCGTTAAGTCGGGCCAAGGAGGAACAATTAATGTCAACGGCGGAGAGAATGATAATTTATTTAATCAG
>MWSR01000006.1 GCA_002050095.1 Microgenomates bacterium UTCPR1 | reverse complement strand
ATTAATAATTCTAAATTAAAAATTCTAAATTAAAAATTCAAAATTAAAAATTCAAAATTGAAATTTAAAAGTCAAAATTGAAAGTAAAAAGTTAAAAGATGGCAAATGTTACATGTTTCGTGTTACATGTTACATATGTTGCGTGTTAACGTGTTAACGGGTTAACGTGTTAACGGGTTAACGTGTTAACGGGTTAACGTGTTAACGGGTTAACGTGTTAACGGGTTAATGTGTTAACGGGTTAACGGGTTAACGGGTTAACGGGTTACAAGTTTAGTGTAAAAAGCTTCAAGTCGCAAGACGTGTATTACGGGTTGACAGTTGAAGTAGGTATTGGTTTTTAGGGACTGATAGATAGACTTGATTAGAGGTCTCTCGTCGTTTAATATTAGGAAATGGATATAAATGAGGCAATCCTTCGTTTTCTTGAATACTGTGAGCTTGACAGAAATCTTTCGTTAAAGACGGTTAGAATGTACGGCTATTATCTTGGATTTTTTAAACAGTGGTTGGCACGATCAAAAGCCAAAAATATAGACAAAAAAGAAAAAGAACAACCAGAAATTTTAGTTGAAGAGATAGACGATAATATAATCCGTAACTTTCGACTGTATATTTCTCATGAATATAAAAACCCGTTTAAAGGTTCACTGAAACGACAGACTCAAAATTATTTTTTGGTAGCACTTCGGAGTTTCTTTCGCTATTTAATTAGACAGAAAATTGCCGTAGTCTCCCCCGAGATGATCGAACTTGGAAAGAGCAAGGACAGGGTTGTTCATTTCTTGAAAATTAAGGAGTTGGAGCGACTTATGGGTGCCGTCGAGACGGATGATATATCGGGCCTTCGAGATAAGGCAATACTGGAAGTATTATTTTCTACAGGGCTAAGGGTGTCGGAGCTTGTGTCCTTAAACAGATCCCAAGTCAATATCGAAGACGGCGAATTTGGAGTGATTGGGAAAGGAGGACGGGCAAGGGTTGTTTTCCTGTCGGATCAAGCAAAAGAATCCTTAAAAAAATATCTTGATGCGCGAAAAGATCCTTATCAACCACTTTTTTTACGATACTCCGGACCAAAAGTCAAAAGCGAGCTTAATGTCGAATCTTTGAGAATTTCCGTAAGGTCAATTGAGAGAATGGTTGAAAAGTATCGAAAAAAAGCAGGGATTTTGTTTCGAATCGGGCCACATATCTTAAGACACTCCTATGCAACGGATTTACTAACTCATGGAGCCGATTTAAGGTCGGTCCAGGAAATGTTGGGTCACAAAAATATCTCAACCACGCAAATCTATACTCATGTAACCAATGTCAGGCTTAAGGAAATTCACAAGAAGTTTCACTCGGGAAATAAGCAGTAATTAGCGGATGGCTTGCCCTCCGAATCGGAGGGCGGATGGCGGAAGTCACAAGTTAGAAGGTAAAAGTTACAAGATATAGGTTATAAGATACAAGATGAGGATTAATAAATTTTATTCGAAAATAATCGTCGGTTTGGCAATAGCATTTTTTATCGTTTTATTTTCCTTTTTGGCAATAAAGAGATATCAAACCTTAAACTCTTATTATTACGATCTTGGGATAATGGATCAGGTTGTCTACAATACGTCACGAGGGCGACTTCTTCAGATGACCAATCAAGATCTGATGAAAAATGTCAGCCGTTTTGCCATTCACTTTGACCCAATAATGATAATCTTTTCTCCTTTTTACCTTATCTATAAAGGGCCCGAAATTCTTCTTGTCGGCCAGGCGGCCATCGTCGGGATGGGGGCTTGGGCGGTATTTTTATTGGCCGAAGAAATCTTAAGAATTGGCCATAAAAAATCGAAAAGCTATTTAATGCCGGTAATTTTTTCCCTCTTATATCTTTTTTACTTTGCCATTCAAAGAGTTGTTCTTTTTGATTTTCATGGCGTTGCTTTGGCGACGACGTTTCTTCTTTTTGCGCTATATTATTTAGAGGTCAAAAAATGGAACCGATATTTTTTCTACATCATTCTTTCTCTTTTTACAAAAGAACATATAGGGTTAGTTATTTTTTTACTCGGGCTATACATTGTTTTTATTAAGAAAGAGAAAAGAGTCGGATTGATTACTTCATTGTTAGGATTTGCCTTCTTTGTCGTGACGGTATATTTAATAATCCCGTTATCACGGGGAGGATCCCATTTTGCGATCGGTTATTTTGGCCATATTAGGGAGCGATTTTTTTCGATAATCAAAGACGGATTTAGATATTCCATTATGATACTGACTCCAAGCATATACAGTCTGTTTTCACCTTTGGTTCTTATGATTGCAATACCGGAGTGGGCGATCAATGTTGTCAGCTCAAATAACAATATGACCTCCTATCTGTATCACTATAACAGTGTTATCGTTAGTTTTGTTTTCTACTCTCTAATATTAGGGAGTAGGAATTTCAATTACTTGGTAAAAAATAAAGTGATAAGAAATCTTTTCTTTATAATCTATATTTCATTAAACTTATATTCCGTTTACAAATATAATCCTCTACCCTACTTTGTGGAAAAGTCGATTAGATACGAAGAGATTAGATCGATAACGAGAGATACTATAGATGACTGGAGAGAAAAGTTGAAAGATGAGAATATTGCCGTTTCGACAACGCCTAAGTTGGCACCTTTTTTTACGGAGAGAATAACTTATCAGAATTTTCTTTATGATCCTTCTTATGCCGAAATGAGTCAAACGGAAGATGATATAATGAAAACGATTGACGACTATAAAGTCGCGGACTATGTCATCATCTATCGACCTGAAATCGGTGATATTGATAGTCAGACAATCCCGGTGAAATTTTATGAGCGTCTTAAAGAGGACAAAAATTATCGGATGATTTACTCCGATGATATAAGCGAAAAAAGTATTGAGGTATACCGGAAGATTAAAAGTTAGAATTTAAAAATATCCAAACTATGATCTCTGTCATCATCCCGTTTTATAACGAAAAAGATAGCCTGGTTATTTTGCAAAATAAGCTAAAAAAAAGTCTGACTCTTTTAAAGAAAGAATATGAAATCATTTTTGTCGATGACGGTTCGAATGACAACGGAATCTCACGGATTAAGGCCGACGGAAGATTGATAAAAACGGTTAGGTTAAGAAAAAGACTGGGAAAAGGTAATGCGCTAAAAGTAGGACTGGAAAACTCAACGGGGGATGTAGTCGTTTTTATGGATGCCGATCTGCAAGATGATCCTGATGACTTAAAGAAGTTTGTCAAGAAGATCGAAGACGGCTACGATTTTGTTAACGGAATAAGAATAGGCAGGAAGGACGGCAGGCTGATTAAGATATACTCAAAACTGGCAGCAAAGTTTTTACGGAAATTTTTAAACTCCCCTTTCACCGATATTAATTGCGGATTTAAGGCCTTTAAGAGAGAAGCGATAGGGAGCTTTACTTTCTATGGAAATAATTTTCGCTTTTTACCTCTTGACGTTTTTTATAACGGATTTAGGGTGACCGAAG
>MWSR01000056.1 GCA_002050095.1 Microgenomates bacterium UTCPR1 | reverse complement strand
CATCCTGTTGCGCCTTGTTAAATCGATGAATTTCATCGACAAATAAAACTGTTGCTTTTTGGAAAAGACCGTAGTCTTCTTTAGCTTTGGCAATAATCTTTCTTACTTCCGGTACTCCGCCTCCGGTAACGGCCGAAAAAGGGACAAAATTGGCCTCTATCTGATTGGCGATAATTCTTGCCAGAGTAGTCTTACCCGTTCCGGGAGGTCCCCATAAAACCATTGAAATTACTTTTTTATTCTCAATCATTCGTCGGATCGGTCTCCCTTTTCCGACCAGATGCTCTTGTCCGACAAAGTCTTTGAGAGATTTTGGTCTTAGTCTTTCGGCAAGTGGGATACCCATAGATTACTTTAAGATTTTTTGATTATTTAAATGTTATTATAGTCTTTATATCGACTAGATATAAATGAACATCTGTTCACCAATAATAGTAAAGAAGTATATTCCTAAAATCAATAGATAATGTTGATATAATTATTCTGTGAAAAACCAGATTTTTTTTGAAAGATTAAAAGATAAAAAGATATTTTGTTACTTTTCCGATGCGGAAGCCGATAAAAAAAGACTTCTTATTATGAATCATGGTTTCCGTGGTTCAAATATTGGACCATCAAGAACGTTTATGGATTTTGAAAGAGTCCTCTTAAAGACAGGTATTTCGGTTTTAAGGTTCGATCAACCTTGTTCCGGCAATAGCGATGGTGATTTTTTGGGTCTTTCTTTTAATGATTGGATAGATAGTATTGTCTATTTTGCAGAAAAATATTTAGAGACAGGCTGGCGAGTTGGTTTGATGGGTCAGAGTATGGGAGCATCGGCCTCGATTGTTGCAGCAAATAGACAAGAGTTAAAAGGGAAGATTCCGGTTATATTGCTCTGGGTTCCCGACCCAAAGACCTATATTAGGGTTAGCGGTGAGGCAGTCTACGAAGAATCAGGTCAGAAATATTATGGCAAATTTTGGAATGAGGCTTAGGAAAGCGAAATATTGTCGTGTATAAGAGAATATCGCGGAAAAATGCATTTGGTTTACGGCGAAAGGGATAGATATGTTGATAAACGGGATATTAAGGAATTAATTAAGATTGTCAAGGAGAAGGAGCAACCGGTAAAGATTTTGAAAGACCAGGATCATAGCCCGTGGGAGTATGATGTGGCTCAAGAAGTTTATGAAGAAGAAACAAAATTTTTGGATAAGTATTTATGAAAAATATCAAATTTGTATATTTTGATGTAGGGAATGTAATGAATGATTTTTCAAGATCGTTTGATGAGACAACCAAAAAATTTAACATCCCCAGTGAAAGTTTTTCGGAGTTTTGGGGAGAGTTTGACGACGATTCTACCAGAGGTAAAATCACCCCCGATGATTTTTGGAAGTTGGCAATAAAAAAATTTCGTTTAAAAAATGCCGAGGGCTTTGATTTTGCCGATAGCTGGGCAAATGGATATGTAAAAAGAAGGGAAACTCATGATCTGATGAAAAAATTGGTGGGCAAGTACAAAATAGGCCTTCTCACCAATCATTACCATAAGATGCTGGATTTGTCATTTAAAAAGAGGGTTGTTCCCAACATTAATTATGATGCCATAGTAGCATCGTATGAAGTGGGGTATAGAAAACCAGAGAGGGAGATATACGAAATCGCAGAAGAAAAAGCAAAAGTGAGTCCTGATAATATACTATTTATTGACGACATGCCTGAATTTGTCCAAGGCGCAAAAAGACAAGGTTCGCAGACAAAGTGGTTTGATATGACAAAAATAAAAAAAGTACTCAATGACTTGGAAAAATTACTTTTAGGTTAGGCCCATTTTGCTTTTAAGTTCGTGGAGAGTTTTTTTGACAATAACTCGAGCTTTTTCAGCTCCCTCTTTAATAACCCTATCCACATATTCAGTGTCACGAGAAATCTGTGCTCTTTTTTCTTGAAATGGCTCTAAATCCTTTGCTATAGCCTCAGATAAAGCATCTTTAAAATCAACAAATCTCAAGGTCCCATTCATAAAATCCTCTTTAAATCTAATGGTTTCATCAGGTATAAAAATACGTCCCAGCATAAAGAGAGTTTTTAGGCCACCAGTTATCTCTCCTCCGGCTTCTGTTGCTGTTGGAATAGATCGGACTTTCTTTTGGATCTCTTCTTTGCTATCGGTAAGGTTTATATAGCTTCCGGAAACGGTTTTACTCATCTTACCTTCACCGGTTAATGATGGAATGTACTCTCCTTGTGTTGCAAATCTTTTTGGTTCTGGAAAGTCCATTCCGTATGTTTGATTCATTTTTCGCGCTATTTCTCTTGCGACCTCAAGATGTGGTTCCTGATCAACGCCAACAGGGACAAGAGAGGCTTTATAAGCCAGTATGTCGGCGGCCATCAAGATAGGGTAGTTGAGTAAAGCCATAGTATTTGAGTTAGGGTACTGTGTTACTTTGTCTTTATAAGTCGGAAGGTGTTGCATTCTTGCAATTGAGACAACGGAAGAAAGATAAAAAGCTATTTCGACCTGTTCGCCGATATCTGATTGAAGAAACAAAATACTTTTTTCCGGATCCAGTCCTGCGGACAGGTAATCAATAAAAACTTCACGTCGCCCTGTTTTTAACCCTTCAACATTGTAAGGAGTTGTTATGGCGTGAGTATCTGCCACCATATATAGAGTTTCATACTCGGAGTTATTTTGGAGCTCTATCATTCCCTTAATAGCACCAAGATAGTTTCCCAAATGCAATCTTCCCGTTGCTCTTATTCCAGCCAGAACCCGATTAATCATATTTAGAATAAAACTATTTTATATTTTGTTATTTAGACTTTGATTGTCAATCTATAGTTTACACAAATTTTGCTTAGAATGTAGTATATATGGGGATTAATAAGTCAACACAGATTAGTATGTATTTGTTCTATAGAGGTTATATATTGATCGTTTTGTTATAATCATTTTAGAATGACTAAACATAAAATTTATATTGGCGATGCCAGAAAAATGTCAGATCTGCACGATGAAAGTATTCAACTTATTATAACTTCACCTCCTTATTGGCAGTTAAAAGATTATGGAGCTAAAGATCAAATAGGTTTTGATAATAGCTATGAAGATTATATAAATAATCTTAATCTTGTATGGAAAGAAAGTTATAGAGTATTAAATATGGGTTGTAGATTATGTATCAATATTGGTGATCAATTTGCTCGATCAGTTTACTATGGTCGTTATAAAGTAATTCCCATAAGAACAGAAATTATCAAATTCTGTGAATCAATCGGTTTTGACTATATGGGAGCTATAATCTGGCAAAAAGTAACAACTACGAATACAACGGGTGGTGCGTCTGTAATGGGCTCATTTCCATACCCAAGGAATGGAATTTTAAAGATAGATTATGAATTTATTTTAATTTTTAAAAAAACTGGCGAGGCCCCTAAGGTATCACGTGAGATTAAGGAAAAATCTAAGTTGACACAACAAGAATGGAATTCATTCTTTTCGGGTCATTGGAACTTTAATGGAGAAAAACAGTTGAACCATATAGCTATGTTTCCGGTAGAGTTGCCAAGAAGGTTAATTAAGATGTTTTCATTTGTAAACGATACTGTTCTTGATCCCTTTTTAGGAAGTGGAACGACTTCTTTAGCTGCGATGGCATTAGGTAGAAATTCTGTAGGTTATGAAATAAACAAAGATTTTATAAATATCATTAAAGATAAATTGGATTTTGATAATGTCAATAAATCAGGTAAAAATCAGATAGAAATTTTAAAAAGCATATCGTCAAAAGTTAATTTAAAAAAAGAAAAAAAGAAGCTCAAGTATATCTTTAAAGATCAGATAAAATTAAATAGAAAAATTGATCCGCGTAAATTATTATTCGGGTCAAAAATAAGTTATGAAAAAGACTAAAATCACTTTTGAACAGATAAAACGGTATTTAGACTCTCCTACCTACGATTTTCCAAAATATACAACCCAGATATTAAATCTTGCTAACCAAAACTCACAGGCAACAAGGCCAAAAATAGTTGGTCAGTTAAGCGATTTAATACAAGAATTTAAAGGAAATAATCTTACAAAATGGGAGGAATGGTATTCTAAAAAGTACCCAAATGCAATTGAAACGGCAGCAAAAAAACTTAAGGAAATGGTTGAAAATCTCAAAGAGTCAATAAGTAAAATAGATGATGAATTAATAGAAAGGTGGACTAAGGATTTAGTTATTGTAAAAACGTTTATTGGTCTAAAATTTCAAGAAGCGATATTGAAGAAAGTGGCAGTTCTCACTAAAAGTAATTATAGATTAGCAAATCCAAAAGAAGAATCTATGGGTATAGACGGCTATGTCGGGAAGAACCCTATTAGTATTAAACCGCAAACTTATAAATTAAAAAGAGACTTAAAAGAAGTAATTAAAGTAAAAATTATCTATTACAATAAAGTAAAAGACGGAATAGAGGTTGATTACTCCGAGATCATGTTGAAGTAGGATTTAAATAACTCTATATGTATCATATTTGAATTGTCTGGTGAGTTTTCATTATACATCTGTCCATAATGACGGTTAATCCTGCTTTTTTAGCTTTATCGTAAGCAGGTTGATTTACAACGTCTTCCTGCATCCAGATTATTTTAGCTCCGGCTCTTATTGCATCATCAACTATCGGTTCGGCGAATTCGGATTTTCGAAAGATGTCGACTATATCAATGGGTTGCTTAATATCGGCAATATTTTTATAACTTTTTATACCAAAAACGGATTTGATCTTTGGATTAACAGGAAAGATTTTAAATCCTTGATCAATTAAATACTTAGCAACATTATAAGAGGGCCGATCTATTTTATCCGACAGGCCAACGATAGCGACCGTTTTGATATTCTTAAAAAGATCTTGATAGCTCATAATCTGATAGTTTGACTAGGTTCATTGTCATGATTGCAGTCAACACAGTAGATGCCAAACATATCTTTTATAACCGTCTTTTCCTTCATCTCGACATCCGGCCAGTTAGGCGGTGCCAGTTTATCGTCTTTTGTCACAGCGACCGTCTGCTTTGAAATGTGAGGCTCTTTAGGTTCGGTTCCTTTAATGAAATATTCAAAACGAGAAGGGCAGTTTTCCGATCCGTCTTCCTTTTTGGTCGCCAGATCACCCGAATCCCAACATACCTGGTGCCCAACAACCGTATCGGGTCGGACTGGCCAGAGATCCGGTTGGTTTTTTAGTACTTCGGTCATTACCTTATTCCAGATCGGTGCCGCTCCGGTCACACCCGAAGTGAGATACGGATTCATAGGAGAGTTATCGTTATTTCCGACCCAAACGGCTGCTAGGAAGTTGGGGGTATATCCGATTGTCCAGTTATCCCTTTTGTCATCGGTTGTCCCTGTTTTAACCGAAACGGCGTGACCTCGGACGTTTAGGTAAGATGATTCCCCGAAAGCCGATGATCGGGCATAGTTATCAAGAAGAATATGGGAGATTAGGAAAGCGGTTTCTGGTGAAATCGCTTTTTGTCCGGTTATTGATAGCTGACTAGGTGATTTCAGAGGTTTGGAAATATCCTGAACGAAGTTCGGATTTTCAAATTTAAAGATTGTTTTGTCGAATTTATCTTCGATCTTTAAAATTTCGGTTAGCTTCTTGACTTTTCCACGGTTTGCAAATGCGGAAAAAGCTTGAGCCATCTCGGTCATTTTGACTTCACCGCCACCAAGAGTCAGGGAGAGACCGTAATTTTTCGGATCTTTAAAAGTGGTTATCCCAAAAGCGGATGCAGAAGCAATAAAGTCGCTAACTCCGTTAACGGCAAGCATCTTGACGGCGGGGATGTTGTACGAGTTACCTAACGAAAACCTAAGCGCTTGAGGCCCGTGGAATTTTCCGTCGTAGTTGACCGGACAGTAAGCCTGTGGTTGTCCACCACCGGTGAAGCAGCTCGGTGAATCAATAAAGATAGTTGCCGGAGTTACAAGTTTGCGATCTATTCCGATGGCATAGTTTATTGGTTTGATCGATGATCCGGGCTGTCTTTCGGCGGTGGTAACGTTGAAAGCTCCCGATCCGCTGGCAAAGTAATCAACCGATCCGACCATAGC
>MWSR01000008.1 GCA_002050095.1 Microgenomates bacterium UTCPR1 | reverse complement strand
TTTAAGGAATTTTTTGAAGTTGCCGTTTATCTCTTTGTGGTTTAGGGCGAGCTCGATGACGGTTTTGAGGTATTCGAATTTATTTCCGGTGTCGTAGTATTTGGCGTCTTTGATAACAACGGTATATACCGGCACTCCCTGTTTTTTTAGAAAGTTGATGGCGTCAACGAGCCAGATCTCGCCGCCTTTTCCGGGCTTAATCTTTTTTAGAGCTTCGAAAATTTGAGGTGGGAGGATATAGCCGCCGTGAGCGGCGATGTTGGATGGTGCTTCGTCGGGCTCCGGTTTTTCGACGATTTTGTTTATCTTATAGACGTTATTTTCGACTCGGGTGAGATCGGCGATGCCGTAGCGTCTAAGATCTTCTTTATTCTCTATCTTGACTCCCGAGATGACGATGCCACCGAATTTTTCGTGAACCTTGATCATTTGCTCTAAACGAGGAGGCTTGCTGTAGATAAACTCATCGCCCCAAAGAACTGCAAACGGCTCATCTTCAATAACCGGCTCGGCGGTAAGGACAGGGGTCCCGTTGCCGTAGGGTCCTTTTTGCCTGATGTAGATGAAGTTGGCCATTTTGGGGATTTTTTCGATTTCTTCAAGAAGTTCGTTCTTTTTGCCCTGTTTGAGATTTTTTATGAGGTCTTCGGACGGAGCATCAAAATGATCTTCGATGGCTCTTTTATTGGCGCCGGTAATAATGATGATATTTTTGATACCGGAGTTGATCGCTTCTTCGACAACGTATTGGATAACCGGTTTGTCGACGACGGGCAACATCTCTTTTGGAAGGGCTTTGGTCTGGGGCAAGAATCTGGTACCAAAACCGGCAGCGGGAATGATGACTTTTGTAACTTTCTTCATACGCAATTAGAACTACTCGAATTTGATGCTTACGTTTTGTTTGAGCTGGATTTGGTTGTCGATCACGGCGGTGATCTCGGCAAGACCCGGGCTATCGGAAGTGAGGATGAAGTTGGCTTTGCCGGACTTGTCGGTGGCGATGTTGTTTGATTCAAGGACACCGAGACTGGTCTCGAGGGTGACGGTTTTGTTGGCAAGGGGAAGATTGCCGGCGTTTCTGATAAAGACATTGATATTGACTCGGTCGGAGTTGACTTTTGCCGTCAGTGGCCAGGCAAAGATAAGCGAGGCGTCGGATGACGGAATAAACTCTTCTTTCGCCCGAGCGAGATTGGTGATCGGTGTGTTGAAGATCGTATAGACGATAAATGCCGAAAAAAGAACAAGGAAAAGAATCAAAAGGCTCGAAAGCTTTTTATCCATATCTTTAAGCATAACAAGAGAACCGATAAAAGTCAAATTTGTAAGATCTTTATTACTATAAAAAACGGTATTTATTAGAATACATTAAATTAATGATTTATCAAAAATAAAAAATATATAAATATTTATAAAATAAATTTGAAACATGGATAGTAATGTTAGCTTAAAATGGTATTTTTTATACAAACAGAATTTTATTGAAGTCTTTCAGGTCCAGATGAATTATCAGATTCTTTTTTAAAAGTTCTTTGAATTGCATAAGCAAAACGAGTAATTTCAAAACCATTATTACGATTATTTTCTGTTATTTTTTCAGCTTCTCCGTATAAACCTTTTAAAGAATCAGGGATATGATCGCGACTTCCGTATACTTCATTAATAACTCCGTGTACTATTGGAGCTATTTGTGGACTACCTTCCAGTTGTGTCACACGTCCATTTCGCTTAGTAATACCCAGATAAAAATTTACTAACTCAAAGATATTATCGGGCGTTACTTTGTCACCCAATCCTATTAATATTTTTTTTACTGCAGCTAACCTTTTATGATATTTAGTCATACATTGATATTTAACTGACAAGAAATTACTATCTAAAGTATATCATAAATAGGTACTTAAATCAACCTAATGTTAGTAGAAGCCGTTAATACAGATAGGAGGTTAGAGGTAGCCTTTGGTTTTTAGGATTTCGACTATTTTTTTGTGGATGACTTCTTCGGATAGAAGTCGGCCCCCGACAACGCAGTCGATCTTGACCCAGTGACGATTTTTGGAGGCGAGGTTGAGGTACATCTGCTCGGAGGCGATCCGGTGGGAGACATCTTTTTCGGCAATATCCTGTTTTTGGCCTTTGAGATACCTCCGGTCTGTTTTGGTTGAAGTCAGGGTCATCCCAATCTTCCAAGGGACATAGAGATAGATGACGATATTCTCTTTTGGCATCTTGTGGACTTTGTATTCAAGTTCCGTAAGCCATTTTAAGAATTCACGGCGTTCTTTGGGGTCTTTGTATTTTGCTCCCTGGTGGGCCATCGAGGAAGTTGCGTAGCGATTGCAGATAATATGGCCGCCGATCTTGAGAAAATGATCCATCTCTTTTTTGACGGTGGCTCTATCGAGAGCATAGGAAAGAGAGGCTAAATAGGGTGAGACATCGTCGATCGCGCCGAACTCACCTCTTAGAAAACGGGCCACGGTCTTTCCATGGAAGGAGCTGTAGTATTGTGGGAAATCGTAGTAGCGAACGGGAAGATTTTCTTTTTTCAGGTGGTCCATCAGAAGCTTGGCCTGGGTAGTTTTTCCCGATCCGTCTCCCCCATCGATGACGATGAGCTTTCCTTTTGATTTTCTAAGAAGGTTTTTTTGTTTAATTAGTTTTTTTATATTTTTAATAAAATTGGCAATAATTTTTTTGTAGCTGTCGTTTTTGTAGTACTCGATGAATAAGTTCTCAGAAGGGTTGCCGGCGACCATCGGTGAGATCTTGTCTTCGTAGCCCGACATCACCAGGGTAAGGGTCGGTTTGTCGAGGGAAAGGGCGTAGACGATCTCGCTTCCGACACCCAGTGACGGCTTGGAGACCTCGGCAATAACAATATCGGCTTCGTTGATATAGTACTGTTCGCGCTGGAAGATCTGGTTGGCGGAGAGTTTTTTGTCTTTTTCGAGGAGTTTTTTATCGGTCACCTGCGTGCCGAAGACGATTGATATCGATTGTTTTTTGATGAAGTCGAAGATTTTTTTGTAGTTTGGGATTAGTTCACCGTTGTGGGATGCCGAGGCGGTGAAATAGACTTTGAGCATAGATATCGAAATAATATAGCATAAAATTGGCGAATAATAAATACCTTGTTGGTTATTGTCTGTTAATGTAAATCCTCTTTGGCGCTGGGAGTCCTATGACTGGATCCCGACTTTCGTCGGGATGACGAGAGAGGAAAGGGAGGGCGGATAGATAATCCTAAATTAAAAATTCAAAATTAAAAATTAAAAATTAAAAATTAAAAATTGAAATTAAAAATTGAAATTAAAAATTAAAAATTGAAAGTCAGAAGGGAAAAGTGAAAGTAAAAAATTAAAAGACGGCAAATGTTACATGTTACATTTGTTAA
>MWSR01000004.1 GCA_002050095.1 Microgenomates bacterium UTCPR1 | reverse complement strand
TTCGTCGGGATGACAAGGAAGAGAGAGGGATGACGGGAAAGAACTGTTATTTATTATCGGTGAGGAGGTCGACGGCTTTTTTTAGCTGCTTATCGTCTTCGTCGGTTAAGGTATTTCCCTCCTTGATTTTGTTCTCAACCTTGATCTTCGGCTCGATCCCCTTACTGTTGATCCAATCCCCTCCAGGCAAGATCCACTTGGCAACGGTGACATGAAGCCCGGCTCCCTTTTGAAGATCGATCGCTTCCTGAACCGAACCCTTACCGAAACTCTTTTCTCCAATTAAGGTCGCTTTTTTATGATCGCGAAGGGCTCCCGCCAGAATCTCGGACGCGGAAGCCGAACCCCTATTAATGATGACGACAAGCGGAATATCGAGCAAACGTCCGTTGCGATCCGAATGGTACTCGCGGGAAGAACCGTAAGACGATTCCTGCTTGACAATCAGATCACCCTCCTTAAGAAAGTCCGAAGCCAAATAGACGGAGCTATCCAGATAGCCTCCGGGATTGTCACGAAGGTCAAGAACCATCCCTTTTATTTTTTTGGCATCCCACTCCGCCTTAATTTGATTGATCGCATTATCCCATTCGGCATCGGTATTATCACCGAACTGATTAATCTTTAGAACAGCGACCCCTTTTTTGAAAGAAAGTTCCACCGAATCGACGATGATCCGATCTCTGATAATCGGGATCTTAATTTCCTTACCGTCACGCTCCAGAGTCAGCAATACTTTAGTACCCTTTTCGCCCCGTATCTTTGAAACCGCTTGAGGGAGAGTCCAGTCCTTTGTGCTTTTGCCGTCAACGGCATTGATAAAGTCGCCGGCTTTAACCCCGGCCCTAACCGCGGGAGAATCCTTTAACGGGGCAATTACGGTAATGCGGTTGTCTTTAAGACCGAGCTGGGCGCCGATACCGTCAAACTTGCCGCCGAGATCGTCCTTTGACTGCTGGTTTTCTTCGGGAGTCAGAAAAAAAGTATAAGGATCTTCAAGCGAAGCGACCATTCCTTTAATAGCACCAAAATACATCTTCTTAACATCAATCTTTTTTTTATCAACATATTTGGCTTCAACCTTGTCCCAGACATCCCAAAACAGAGAAAAGTCAGAAACCTTATTTTTTACCGCCGGAGCTTGGTCGGATGCGGAAGAAAAATAGTTTTTTTGACCCAGTTTATAGCCGCTACCAAAAAGAACGACGGAAACGGCAATAATCAGAAAAAAATTGGATAACCGTTTGGCAAGATTTTTCATTGATAAAAATAAATCTTATCAGATTTTGAAATGATAGTGCAATATGAATATCCGTATTTGAGAATTTTCTTAAAATCATCGATATTTTTTACCGTAGCACTACCCGACTCGCTTGGCTGGGAAAGCTCTTCAAGGGTGACGAAGCCGGCGACTCCCAGAGCCTCCGACTTAATCTGGGTAAAGGGAGAGATTTTATTGCGAACAATAACCCTATCATAGGCATTTGAAACGGTCAGATTAAGAGGAGGATCCTCTTCAAGATAGAGGATTTGGCCGCCAAAATCGGACGACGACGACTTGAGATCGAACTCATAAGCTTTGCCGATGTTGATTTCAAGATGAGTCTTGGCGGCTTTTACGAGCTTACCTTTAAAGGGAGAGCGGGATCGGACCTTTTCGCCCTCGGAGTACTCGAGGATAAGAAGACCCCGGTTGTGATCGACTTCCTTAATGATGCCTTTATGGGGGGAAAAAGACTTCTTGTCGGCAAACAGACCCTTTTTCAAAGCGACCATCTCACCTTCATCGATCGAGTCACCAACCAACTTGACCAGGTGGCGAAAGATGTTTTTGGGATTGATGCCGAGCTTGGAAGCGATATCGATACTCACTTCCTTTTCGGTCTTGCTCTCAAAAAGCAAGGTGTTAAAGTCGATCTCGGCTCCCTCTTTGACAAGCAGGCGGACACCGTCCGGGACAGGATAGTCAACTACCATATACGGTAAGTATAACGCAAAAAAGAATTAGCGTAAACCCTGATAAGAGACGTAGGGAATCAGGGCAAGGAAACGGGCATACTTAATCTCTTTGGTTAGATTCCGCTGATGTTTGGCACAGAGGCCGGACCGCTCGCGGTTGACAATCTTTTTCCTTTGTGAAAGGAACTTTTCGAGATTGGCCGTATCTTTGAAACTTGGCTCGGTTTGGTACTGACAGAAAAAACATTTCATAGATTTTAAAACGGTATGTCATCGGGATTGACCGTTTCTTCGGCGTTCTCCGATGGCGGAACTTCTATATCTTCGCTTTTTTTGGTTTCGGTTGCTTTGAGATCGACATCTTCTTTGGCCGGCTTAAGATCGTCTCCCGCCGATTTTTTTCCGTCGCCGAAGACGATGAAGTCTTCAAGAACGATTTCGGTCGACTGCCTTTGCTGACCGTCTTTACCCGTGTACGACCTGTAAGTCAGCCGACCTTCGGTAAAGACTTTTTTTCCTTTTGAAAGGATCTTTGCACAGAGCTCGGCCAGTTTCTGCCAGGCAACAATTTTGTGATATTGGACATCTTCCTTAGTCGTGCCGTCGTTGGTGACCCAGGACCGGTTGGTGGCGATGCCGAAACTGCAAAAAGCGGTACCGTTTGGGGTATATTTCAACTCCGGATCGCGGGTCAGGTTGCCGATGAGAAACACTTGATTTAATGATCGGGCGGCCATATTAGTTTTTTTCCAATAAAAGATACCTTAATATTTTGTCGTTAAAGTTAAGCTTTTTTCTTAGTTCGGCAGTTTCCTTAGCTCCGATACTAAGATAAAGGCTAAAAAATTTTGCCTGATGACTTTTTTTAATCGGATAGGCAAGAATCTTCTCTCCCCATTTCTCTTCCTTTTCAACTTTTCCGGAAAGGGAAGCTATAAGTTCCTTGACCGCTTTTAACTCCGCTTCTTCGTTAAGAAGGATTACAAGTTCGTATTTCATCTGTAATATAATACTATCTATGGAGGAAAAAATCAATAACAAAACGGGAGTCTTGGCGGCGCTTGAAAAAGGACTGTTTTTTATACTGTTAATGACGGCGATATTGGTCTATACGCGCTTTGTGAACTTGGGCTGGGGCCTTCCCTACCCGATGAATCCCGACGAGAGAAATATGGCGGTGGCAATCGGACAGCTCAACTGTCCTTTACCGACCGTAAGCCTTGATCTTCCGAAGTCGATCCTCGGACAATGGCGGCCGGTTCAGACATGGATTAGGGTGTCGGGAGATTTTAATCTGAAAGAATGCTTTAATCCGCACTTTTTTGCTTACGGCCAATTTTCGCTTTACCTTGGATACCTGATGACACTGGTATTGCGGATCAGCCCGACTTTGGCCTTAAGACTGATATCGGCCGTCGCGTCGGTGGCGACGGCTTTTATCCTCTTTCGGACGGCTTTGACGGTTGGACCGAAAGGGATCAGCCGACTTTTGACGCTGACGTTGCTGATTTTTTTACCCTACGCGATCCAGTTTGCCCACTTCGGGACGACGGAGTCTTTGCTGATGTTTTTTTATACCCTTATTATCTATAAATCAATACTTTTTATCGATGATAAGCTGGACGTCTTGAGGTATGTTTTTTCGGCGGCGTTTGTCTTCGGGATGGCTTTCGGCACCAAAGCGTCGGCGGGAATCTTCGTCTTTGTTCCCCTGCTGACACTGATACTTAAAAAAAATCACGGATTCCACCCGGTCTATTTTTTTTTGACAAGGATATTTGACCTGTTTGTCTTTTGCCTTTTGAGTCTGTTTTTTTCGGTCTTATTTTCTCCACATAACATAATAAATTTTACCGACTTTATCGGAGCGTTGAAATACGAAAGCGATGTTGCGCTTGGAAGCTATGTGGCATTTTATACCCGACAGTTTGTCCTTACGACTCCCGTTTTTTTCCAACTGGAAAAAGTATTCCCCTACGCTTTGGGTGAAGTGGCATTTTGGCTAAGTTTTTTTGGACTATTCTTTATCGGCTGGAAAGATAAGAGGGTAAACCTTCTTCGCTTTGCTTTTTTTATCTACTTTTTACCGACAGCATTTTTCTTTGCCAAGTGGACAAGGTTTATGGCGCCGATATTTCCGATTTTGACTCTCTTCGTCATCCTGGTTATCGGCGGGACGGTATCTTTCATCGACAAAAACGAATTTCTGAAAAAATTGAATAAGAAAACTTTTTTTCTTGTATATCCGATACTTTATATATCGATTGTAATTTTGGTTTTTCTGACGTTGATGCCGGGACTCGCCTATATATCGGTATACGAAAATGACGATGTCCGCTTTCAGGCCAGTGAGTGGATCAATAAGAATATTCCGCCGGGATCACTTATCCTCTCCGAGACGGCCAATGTCGTCGACATACCGATAAATAACGAAAATAACCTTGATGTCGTATCGTTTAATTTTTACGATCTTGATCACAGTCAAGCTTTGCAGGAGGAATTAAAAGACTACATTGACAAGGCCGACTACATATTTGTCCCGTCGAGAAGGATCTTTGCCAATTTGAATAACGACTATCCATTGTTGAACGAATACTACCGGGATCTTTTTTCCGGAAAACTGGGCTTTAAGAAGGTTGCGGAGTTTTCGGCGGGCCTGAATGACGAGAATGCCGAAGAGACGTGGACGGTGTTTGACCATCCGGTGATAAGGATTTATGGGAGGGCGGATAGATAATTCTAAATTAAAAATTCAAAATTAAAAATTCAAAATTGAAATTTAAAATTCAAAATTAAAAATTGAAATTCAAAATTGAAAGTCAGAAGGGAAAAGTGAAAGTAAAAAGTTAAAAGATGGCAAATGTTACATGTTTCGTGTTACATGCTACATGTTTCAAGTTACAAGTTACAAGTTAAA
>MWSR01000035.1 GCA_002050095.1 Microgenomates bacterium UTCPR1 | reverse complement strand
TAGAGTAACCAAGACAAGAAGCTTTTTCTGTTTCATATCTCTATTATACTTCCAGATATTTTCTGGTAGCAAGAAGGGACGAGAAGACGGCAATTGAGCATCCGAAGACAAGAGATAGGACAAATGTCAGAGCGAGGAAAACAGGATTAAGCGGCCAGACCGTTAGTTTGAAAGATGAGAACTCAATATACAGATTCGGTATATCGCCCAGATAACTTTTAAGAAACGGATAAAAGTATAGTGTTATCGAAATCAAAACCACAAACGACAAAATTGCCGCGGTTGTACCCATAAATAATCCTTCATTGATATAAGGTCGTCTTATATAAGATTTTGTTGCACCAAGGAGTCGCAAAAGCTCAATCTCATCTTTTTTCAACACGATTTTAAATAGCGTTGTTGTTGTCAAGATTACAACCGACATCAGGATCAAATAAGAGAAAAATATAATGCCGGTTTTCCTCAAAACATTTGTCAGCGACAACAACTGGTTAACAACATCTTTTTGGTATTGAACTTCGTCAATGTCTCCCTGTTTTTTCAAATATTCGGCAATTTCGGGTAAATAGATCGGTTTTTTTGCATATATCTCCAGTGAAGGAGGGAAGATATCCGATGATATCATCTCAAGAAGTAGCGGATTATCCTTATTTAGCTCCTTATAGATTTGGAAAGCTTCTTTTTGAGAGATATATTTTATTGACAGCGTTTTACCCGATAGTGAGAGCTCGTCACGGATTTTAAAAATGTTATTTTCAGGCGTTTTGGTTTGAAAATAAACGGTTACTTGTGGTCGGGTTTCAAGATAGCTAAGGAATCCGCCGGCAAAACTCAAAACGACAAATAATGACAAAGAAAGAAAAAGTGTAAAAAACAATACAAGAAAAACGGTAAGCGTTTGGTAGGGGGTCCTTCTAAGCGATGTTATGATCTCTCTCATAGGTCATACCCTCCTTTTTTATTGTCTTTTACAATCCTTCCTTCCTTTAGTGTTATAACTCTTTTTTTAAGACTATTAACGATATCGCTATTGTGAGTGGCAATAATTATTGTTTTATCACCTTCAATTTTTTTAAAGATCTTCATTATCTCCCACGATGTTTTCGGATCGAGGTTCCCCGTTGGCTCATCGGCGACGATATATTTTTTTTCTCCGACAATAGCACGGGCGATAGCAACTCTTTGTAGTTCACCGGCAGACAACTGAACAGGAAATAGATTCTCTTTGTTTTTTAAATTAACCAAAGACAGAGTTTTTAATACTTTTGACTTTGTTTCGCTTTTGTTGATTCCTTGGATCTGGCAGGTAATGGCAATATTCTCAAAAATATTCTTGTCGGAGAGGATTTTAAAATCTTGAAAGACAACCCCTATCTTCTGTCTTAGCTCCGATATTTTATTAAAAGAAGGTGAAGATATCTCATCGCCCGCCACGGTAACCGTACCGCTTGACGGAAGAATTTCTCTTAGTATCAGTTTAATAATACTTGTCTTTCCTGCTCCCGAGGGTCCAACCAAAAATACAAATTCATTTTTATCTATCTCAAAAGAAACCTCGTTCAAGGCATAGTTTCCCAAAGGAAATTTTTTTGCAACTTCATTGAAGACTATCATTTAATTAAATCCAACCTACCGACATCCATTAACCAGCCTGCTTTCTCACCGGCAAAAGTCTCACCCCAGACGCGAACTTTTTTCCCGAGATAATGTGAAAGATCGACAGTAGTTGACGTGAGATAGACATTCTGCGATTCTCCTCCCGGTCTTTGAAGGTGAAAACTTCCTTCCCCATCTATTCCGCCTTCTTTCAAAATCCCTTCCGCCGAATCCTTGAATGTCTTTTGATCGGCTATTCCAACAGTTTTTTCCGATTTTGTCGAGGATGAAGTTGTATTTGAATTTTTTTTAGTAATCTTAGTCAAAGCGAAACCGGTCACTAATCCAAGCAAGGCGGCAGCGGCAACAAAAATAAAAAATTTTGAATATGGAAGCGAACTCTTATCTTTGTTATTATCCAGATCCCGAATCATATTATTCATATATAAAAGGATATCAACTACTAACAAAAATATCAAACCCTAAATGATAAGGGTGTTTTAGACTTTCCGATTTTTCAAAAAAGCTTCTATAAAACCATCAATCTCACCATCAAGGACTCTCTCGGTGTTATTTTCTTCGTAGTCCGTTCTTAGATCTTTAATAAGCTTGTAGGGGTGAAGGACATAAGATCTGATCTGTCTACCCCATGAGGCGATAAGTCCGGTTTTGAATCCCGATACCGTCTTCGATTTTTTTTCTTCCTCGATATGCCAAAGTTTTGCTCTAAGCACTTTTAGTGCGCTTTCTCGGTTTGCCCCCTGGTATCTTTCCGTCTGTGAAGAGACGATGATGCCTGATGGCTTATGAATAAGTCGGACGGCAGTGGCTACTTTATTTACATTCTGACCACCTTTTCCGCCCGAGCGGTAGAACTGCCATTCGATTTCGTCGTCTTTGATTTCAATTTCTTTATCCTCTATTTGAGGTAGTACTTCAACCGAGGCAAATGATGTCTGACGAAGCTTATCGGCGTTAAAAGGGGACTGCCTTACCAGCCGGTGAACTCCGGCTTCACACTTCAGATACCCGTACGCGAAGTCGCCGTTGACATTCAAGGTTGAGCTTTTTATTCCCGCCTCTTCACCATGGACTCGATCGATTTCCTCCCACTTCCAACCTTTTCTCTCAAAGTATCTTGTGTACATTCTAAAAAGCATTTGGGACCAATCCATCGCTTCCGTACCGCCTTGTCCGGCTTGAATAGAAAAGATCGCCCCTCCTTTATCATATTGACCCGATAAAAATAATAAAATTTCATATTTATCAATAAGTTCTTTTGCCTGATCCAACTCATTTTCTTCGAATAAAATTTGCATCATCTCAATATCTTCAACCTCTTTTTTTAGATCGGCCATTCTTTTCATCACTTCGCCCGCCTTCTTTGCGTCGGACCAAAAATCATTTTCAATTGATTTCTTCTCCAGATCAACGATGAGACCTTTTTTTGTATCTAAATCGGCTTTTGCCAAGATACTGTCCAACTTATTTTTTAGTTCTTCCTTATTTTCCATAAAGCAAATGCTACTTATTATATAAGATTAGACCTCAATATGGTTGGGAGTCCGATTGAGTTAATATGAAACGACTCTTCAAGAAAGCTGCTATCGGTTACTTAAAATCCGATCCAAAGATTATGACAACATCGGGAGTTTCTTTATCGTCCAAAGTAGTTTCTTTAAAAGCGGACAGATAGTCCTTAAGATCGTCTTTTATAATTGTTGCTGCCTGCTGCTTTGATTTTTTTGTTTTGATTTCGGTCAGTTTGTAGTCATAGTTGTCGGCGTTACCGGTGATTATCTCTTGAAAGCCTTTTTTGGTCAGAATGTCTTTCAGTTCGGATGCCTTACCTGCTATACCCGATCCGTTAAGAAGTTGGATCTTCAGCTCCGATTTTTTAAATGACGGCGTCGGTGTAGGCGAAGGGTGTTCCGTCGGACTTACGGTTGGGGACACTTGAACGGAACTAAAAGGTAGTTTAATCGACTTTATCCCGAAGACCGCAATAAAAACAAAGAAAGATAGAAAAAATGAAGCAATAAAAAGTAAGAGCTCTTTGAAGGGGAGGTTGATCTTTGGAGGTGAAAATGACTTCCTGTATTTTGCTCCGAAACCTGATTTAATTAGTGAAAATTTTTCTTCCTGGTTAAAGATAAAAGCTCCAAAGCAAACATCAAAAGCAAGAATGGGGAAGGCTTTTGTTGAATCTACAACAAGCATCTTCAAATATGTTTCATAAAAAGTTGGGACAATTCTTTTTAAAGGATTTGTCCAGACCCCAACCGCTTTGGTAAAAGTATCCTGCCTGACTTTATCCGATTGCGTTCCCGATATTATGATTCTATTGAGCTTCTTTTTTTCTTGATTGAGTTGATCGCTTTTTTCTTTTAATGTCATCTCAACCGTATTTTTTTCGTCAATCTCCGAATAAAATCTATTTTCATCAAGCAAACCGAAATTATCAAAAAGGTAACCGCTCAAATACTTTTCCTGCAGGTTCACGTAGAGAATATTCTCTTTTTTTTCATTGCGGAGTGTTTTTTCAAAGAGTTTGTAATAAGCCAAAGTTTCCGGCAGTATCGACGATACTTTAAGATCGATCAGTGAAAGAGTCTGTTGATAGCTTTCAAATACTTCTTTATTCAAGCCATAAAACGTTACAACTTTTTGGCCGTTATTTTCTTTGACAAACGAATCGCTGACAATTTCTTCCGGCATTACCGGTAAAACGGAGCGGGCCTTATCGGTGATAAATGAATTCAAGGCGGTCGGCGCGATATCCAAAGGGACTTCCGCTCTAAAAAAAAGAAAAGATTCTTGCGGGAGAACCAAAGTAACTTGACTGTCATTTTTAGCACTATTGGTTATGACTTCCTTTAGAGCCGATGCCAGAAGGTCCAGATTGGCAGGTTTGCCTTTATCAAGAAGATTGGTTTCATACTTCTTTTCATAATACGATGTTTCTTCCTGGCCAAGTAACGTTTTTTTCAGATTAAGAAGTTTTATTGTCCGATCGCTGATGAAAATATAATGCATATACAATTAAATATAAAATACCAAATCCAAAATATCAAATAGATGTTAAAATAGGGCAATGGATAACTCAATAGAGGAGATTAAGAGAAAGATTGATATAGTCGAGTATATTGGCAGTTTTATCACTCTAAAAAAAGCCGGAAGAAATTTTAAAGCAGTTTGTCCTTTTCATAATGAAAAAACTCCCTCTTTTGTTATCTCCCCGGAAAGAAAGATCTGGCACTGCTTTGGAGCCTGTAACGAAGGGGGAGATGTAATAAAGTTTTTAATGAAATGGGAAAATATCACCTTTGTAGAGGCGCTGAAAGAATTGGCTAAAAAAGCAGGAGTTAGTTTAAAGAATATTAGCTTTGAAGATAAAATCTGGAAGAAAAAAGAGCGCTATTTAAATATGAACTTATTAACAGCGGAATTTTATGCTTTTCTTCTTAACAAGGACAAGTATGGCCAAAAAGCAAAATCATATCTTGACGGTAGAAATATCAAGCAGGCAACGATAGACAAGTTCCAACTGGGCTACGCGCCTCAAACATGGGATTCATTAAGGCTTTTCTTGAAAAAAAAGAACTACTCCGATGAAGAGATGTTCGAAAACGGTCTCCTGGTTAAAGGAGTAAAAGGAGGCTATTATGATCGCTTTAGGGGAAGGTTAATGTTTCCGATAAAAGACGGCCGGGATTTTGTTATCGGCTTCTCGGGTAGAAACTTAAACGATGTTGACAAGCAAGCGAAATATATCAACTCTCCCGAAACCCCGGTCTATCGAAAAAGAGAAACTTTGTTTGGAATAAATTTAGCCCGAGAATCAATAAGAAAAGAAAAGAACGCCTACATTGTTGAAGGAGAGTTTGATGTGATTACCCCTTATCAATATGGGTTTACCAACTTTGTTGCTATCAAGGGGACTGCTTTGACAAATGAACAGCTTCTACTTCTAAAGAGGTTTACCGATAGAGTAACCCTAACTTTGGACGTCGACGTTGCCGGCGAGCAATCAACCCATCGTGGCATAGAAGAAGCGGAGAGGCTCGATCTTGAGGTCAAGGTTACCCGCTTGAGCAAAGGCAAAGATCCCGACAGCTCCATTAGAGAAGATATTAACCAATTTAAAAAAGACATTACCAAAACTATTCCCGTTTATGACTATCTAATAGATTCGGCACAACATCGATATCCCGACGGCACGTCTTTCTCAAAAAAGAAGATTGCCGAAGAAGTAATGCCTTTCATCGAAAGAATTACCAACCCGATAATCAAATCACACTACATAAAGAAGATGGCTTCCGTACTTGAAGTAAGTGAGGAAAGTATCGGATCAATGATTTCCCTGATAAAAAGAAAGAAGAAAACGGAGGGAGTTTTTAAGCCAAAAAATAAAGCTACCACCAAAGAGGACAGACAGACACTAATTGGCAAATATCTTTTAAGTTATATTTTTCAAAGCGAAGATCCGTTTTTAGTGTTTGATAGAGTTTTTAATCAACTACAGCCAAAAGATTTTTATTTAGTATCTCATCAAAAGATTGCGGAAATATTTATTTCTTTTAAAAAAAATGAAGGAAGATTTAATCTGGATAAATTCGTCTCAAAGCTATCATCCGAATTGAGGCAGGTGTTCGATGAGCTATATCTTCTTGTATCTATAAATGAACCGCTCAAAGAAGACAGTCTTGATAGGATGATTGCCGAAATTAAAAAATTTTCTATCCTTAGAGAGATAAAATTAATCCTGGAAAGCGACGAATCGAAGTCAAGAAAGCAAGAGCTTGCCAACTTGAGTAAAGCCTTAAAAGAAGTAGAAAAAACATTGATGTCCTAGTAGAATGTATCCTATGATAAAACACCGATTCCCAAAAACTCTTAAAGAACTACTTAATCAAGGCAGGGAAGACGGCTTTTTGGTGCAGGATGATATTTTATTGGTCTATCCCGACCCGGAAAAACACGTCCCCGAGATCGACGATTTTTTTAATGAAGCATTAAAAAAAGGCATAGATATCTTTGAAACGGTGTCAACGCGAGAGGAAGTAGAGGCAAGAAAGTCGGTCGAAGAAATTGAAAAGGAACTCGAACAGTTGGTTGTGCTAAAGCACGGCGAGTCTTTGGATCCGATAAAGATGTATCTAAAAGAAATCGGGAAAACACCGCTTCTGTCTTTTGAAGAAGAGGTCAGTCTGGCAAAAAAATATGAGAAAGGAGACAAAAAATCAAAAGACAAACTAACGAAAGCAAATCTAAGGTTGGTCGTTTCTATAGCAAAGAAGTATCTGGGCAGAAGACTGTCTTTCCTTGACCTCATTCAAGAAGGAAATAAAGGATTGATAAGAGGAGTCGAAAAGTATGACTGGAGACGCGGCTTCAAGTTCTCCACCTACGCCACTTGGTGGATAAGACAGGCGATAACCAGAGCAATTGCCGATCAATCAAGGACAATAAGAATTCCGGTCCATATGGTCGATCATATCAATCGTTTCTACAAAACGCAGAGACGCTTAATTCAAAAACTTGGCCGCGAACCTTTAGTAAAAGAGATTGCAAAAGAGATGCAGATGTCGGTTGACGAAATAGAAAATCTGATGAAGATATCACAACAGCCAAGATCTCTCTCGACTCCCGTCGGTGACGACAAAGAAGCGACCCTCGAGCAGTTCGTCGCCGATGTTAATCAGCCGACTCTGTATGATAAGGTTTCAAGGGAGCTGCTTAAAGACGCTTTGAGCAAAGTATTGGACACGCTCTCCCCAAGAGAGAAGAAAGTACTGATTATGAGATTTGGTTTAGAGGATGGAAAATCAAAGACTTTGGAGGAAGTTGGTCGAGAGTTCAGGGTTACTCGGGAAAGAATCAGACAGATAGAAGCAAAGGCAATCAGAAAACTTAAACATCCGACAAGAGCGAGAAAATTAAAAGATTTTTTGGAATAACAGTTCTCACTTTTTCCTTTAAACTTTCAATTTTTAATTTTAAATTTCAATTTTGAATTTT
>MWSR01000079.1 GCA_002050095.1 Microgenomates bacterium UTCPR1 | reverse complement strand
CCCGAATCCTGCCGTAGGCAATCTGGTACCGACCGAGATCAAGTGTGCTGATCCGTTAACTACTATTTCTTCCGAGATTCCCACCGATCCAAAAAGCGGAAGTAGGTATACTATGACCTCATCCGTAAATGGTGGCGACTACACTATCTGTGCGCCTAATACACCGCCGTTGGAAACCGAAGTATCAAAAAGTACTTATTGTCTGACTAATCAACAATGAAAAAAAGCTTTACTTTAATCGAAATTCTGGTTGTCGCTACAATCATCGGTCTTTTGGCTGCTGCCGCCGTTGTTAGTTATTCTCAAATTATGAAGCAAGCCAGAGACGGAGTTAGAAAAACCGACCTTGAGCAGATCAGAGCAGCGCTTGAAATGTATCGTAGTGCCAATGACTACTACCCTTCAATCAGTATAAGTTGCAACTCAAACACCGCCATCTCCGATGGGACCAGCACTTATCTGTCAAAGATTCCAACAGATCCAAAATGCGGTATCTATTCGTATTTTTATTCTACAACCGGAACCGATTACACCCTCGGCGCCTATCTTGAAGGGTCAACTTCAACTTGTGCCGTATCCGTAAACTGCAAGGGAGCGGGTTGTAATTATTGTATCGGTCCGTATGGTGAAAAATAGATATATGAAAAAAGGGTTTACCTTCATAGAGTTATTGGTAATGATAAGTATAGTTTTGTTGGTCACCGGTGGGTCAATCGCATACTACTCTACGTTCAATCAACATGTGAAACTCAAGGCGGAAGCTAAAAAATTTTCCGATTTAATTAGTCTTGCCTACAAAAAAGCGGAGTCGTCGGAGCTTATCCCGACTTCCGGTACTCCAAATACGTACTGTAACGATTTTAAAGGCTATCAAGTTGACCTAAACGAAGATAAATACAGCCTGGAATATCTTTGTGGCAACGCTGTCACGACCCTTTATAGTTATCAACTTCCCGACAGCATTCGCTACATCGGATCGGATTACAGTTTTGTATTTCCTCCCACCGCCCGTAACATAGACATCACGCAAGACACGGTGACTTTAAAGAATTCTCTAATTAATCAATGTATCGACATCACCATTACATCAAACGGAATAACCCAAGTTGTCGAACAACTATCTCCATGTTAAAAAAAAGTTTTTCATTAATTGAAGTGCTTGTCTTTACCGCAATTTTAGCCTTGTTTTTTGTTGCCGCAATGACGATTTCGGTGGTTTCATTAAGATCAATGAAAACACAGCAATACACTATTCAAGCTACTCATTTAGCCGAGGAAGCTACCGAGTGGTTAAACTCGGAAAAACTAACCGACTGGCCGAAATTTGTCGCTTACGATAAGTCTTCTGGTGATGGTACTATTTACTGTCTTCAGGGACTCAATTGGTCAATGTCGGGAGAATGTCCAGGCTTTACCGCCGGTAGCCCTGCACTTTTTAAAAGAGAGCTTCTGCTTAAAGCAGTCGGTAATCCGGCTACTCGTGTGGATACCGAGATTACCGTAAGTTGGCTGGATATCGGCACGATAAAGAAGGTCACCGTAAAATCCGGCTTAAGACTGTTGGAATAGTATGAAAAAAAAAGTATTTTTAAAAAGTTTTACGCTTATCGAAACTATCGTCGTAATCGCCGTTCTTGGATTGGTGCTCCCCCTTATCTTTGTCATCATCTTCGCCTTAGTTAGGGAACAGAGTAAGCTGTTTCGACTTTCCCAGGTCAAGAGAGAGGGGGATTTTATTCTAAACACAACAACCCTGCTAATAAGAAATAATGCCGTATCACTTCATTCCGATAATCCACCCGAACAAAGCAATCAGGTATGTTTTAATTCCGATCTATTCACTTCTTCAAACGGTCGCCTCACCTTTAAGGACGACAGGAATGATTGGTTTAGAATTATGTGGGATCCCGATAGTGAAAAAATTTCTTCCTACTCGTCTTCTACTAAAAAAACCGTAGACCTGAATACTCCTTCCACTTTAATTGAAAATTTCACTATCGGCTGCAGTCAAAACTCTATCTATTCCCCGGCATCGGTCAATATCGGATTTGATATCTGCTACAAAAGTCTGAATAATGACTGTATTGGTGAAGGACAGGAGGAAACGGCTCTACTACATTATCAAACAAATATTAGATTAAGAAACTTTTAATGCGCTATAATCATCTCACAATCAAATCATCGCAGGGTAATTGCTAATTGAAATTTGATAAATTTTTATCTATATTGATTATATGACCGATCAATATTTTTGTCTGGATATTTCCGAAAGGTTTTTCAAAGTTGTAGATGCGAAGAAAGATAAAGATACAATCAACGTTACTGCCGTAGGCAAAGCCAACACTCTGAGTGAATTCTTCCCTTCCGAGGCGGAGAAATCTCTTGACGAACAGGCAAATTTAATTACTCAACTTGTAGGTAATTTAAAGATAAATAAAAAAAACGTCAATATCGTCATTCCCGATTCTATGACCTATAATCAAATTCTTACTATGCCTTATCTCAACGAAAAAGAGTTGATTTCGGCGATCAAATATCAGGCAGACCAGTTTATTCCCATGCCCATCGATGATACCAATATCGATCTTGAGATAATACGTGAATTCAAAGCCGAAAAAAAACTTTTGATTTTAATAGTTGCTGCCGAAAAAAAATTAATTAATAAAATCCAGACAACCGTCGAGTTGGCGGGATTAATTCCCGAATCAATAGAGAATGAACTATCGGCAAATGCCCGTTTCTTTTCCGAAGCATCCAAAAAAAAGACCGAAGCTGATCTTAACCAAAGCTTTTTTGTAGTAAATTTCGGATTCAACTCCAGCAACATCTCGTATTATGAAGAAGATAGCCCACTTCTAAAAGAAAGCCACAACCTATCTCTCGGCTACCAGCTTTTCTTTAAGGAAACGAAAGTTAACACCGGCATTGATGAGAAAAAAACGGCCGAACTTCTCCAAAATTACGTCTATGGCCAACAGTCGAGCTATCCTCTCGAAAAAATAGTTGCCCCGCTCTTGAGGGAGTTAGCTATCGGAATTAAAAGATTTGTCGGAACAAAACAGGCGACGAAAATTTACTTTATAAATCAAATTATCTATTTTCCCGGTCTAACCAGCTTGCTTCAGAAAGAGTTACCGATGACGATCTCAACCTTCAATCCTTATAGCCTTATTAAGCTATCTACAACTTTGGAAGGCTTGAAATACGAGCTTCCGCTTTATATTTCAACTTTAGGAGGCAACCTTAGATGAGAAAATCTCGGATCAACTTGATCATAAATCGCCGTGACTACCAAAAATACGAAAACTACTTTCAAAGGTTAAGAATATTTTTTTTCGTTTTATTGGGAGTTTTTTTTATTACTTTCATTACTTTCACGCTAATTATAAACACTAAGACAAAGCAGGAAAAAATCCTTGAACTTCAAAAAACTTCGCTACTGGAATATCTTAGGCAGAGGACAAACGATTCGGCAAAAGTCAACTACATTGAAAAAAAGTATAACGATATGAAAACTTTTTTAAAAGATGATGCCTACTCTTCACCATACTATAGATTGTTGAGCTCGGCAATAGAAGAGAGTAGCGAAGCCGCTTACCTCAAATCATTTGATATAAACAAGGATAGAGACGTATCTTTTACAATTCAATTTAGCGACTTTATTAGGTTAAGAAATTTTTTTAGATTTATAGAGTCCGACACTTTTTCTGATAAGTTTGAGAAAATTTCCTTAAAAAGCTTTTCCCTAATTGGAGCTACGGACCAGCAAAAAGAAAACTATGAACTAAGTTTCCATGGGAGATTTTATCCTTTGGAAAAAATTAATAGTCAGAAAAATGAAGATGAAAATCAAGATTAAACCATTTATATTAAGGTTGATTAAAGATAACGTCGTCTACATTATCAGTATCGCGGTCATTCTCGGTCTACTGGGAGTAACAATAAAAATGAGTATAGGCAAGATAATTCAAAGCAATAAAAAGGTAAAACAGCTTACCGCCGACAATCTCGAACTCAATAAGAAAGTAAAGCTATATGAAACGACCATCCCTTCAACGGAAAAGCTGGACGATGACATAAAGTTGTTAAATAACCTAATACCGAATATCGAAGATTACTTCTCAATCATCTATTCTCTGGATAAACTTTCGCAAGAAACGGGTTTTTTAATAGTCGATTACACGGTCAATACCAGAACTTCCAATGCCAATAAGATGAGTATCACGGTAAACGGCCTTGGTGACAGTAGTACTTTTCTAAAGTTTCTGGATGAATACCGCTATGCCGGAGGAAGATTAATAACTTCTGATAAAATTGAGCTTGATCCTCAACAAACGGGAGTTATTAAGCTTAATCTCTCTTTCTATAACAAAAAGATCAATTCCAATAATAAAGACGTCACGGTTACCGATGAGAAAATGTTCGAAGATCTGGAATCGATTAAAGAAAAAGTCAAGTTTGACCTTAATTATAACGACGAGGCCGAAGCCAACGAGACCTACCCGATAAAAAGAAGCCTGTTTTAGACTTTCCTGTTTTTTAGTAGTTTTTTCAACCCCTCGGAGATGATTGCTCCTCTGGATATCCAATAATCGAAGCGGTCTTTTTTCACATTAAAGACGGTCGGATTGGCAATCGGGTCGTATTTCCCGACTTCTTCGATATAGCTTCCGTCGGCCTTATATCGTTTGTGGACAACCACGATCCGATAAGCAGGTCTGCCTTTTTTACCGATTCTGTATAAGCGCAATGTTGCTGCCATATTTTGATTAATTAAAATAAAATAATATCATAATCTATCCAGATTTTCAAAAGCTTTTTTTGCCGCCTCTTCTTCCGCTTCTTTTTTTGATTTAGCTGTCCCTTCACCGAGTTTTTTTCCATTAAAAAAAACGCCGACTTTAAATGTTCTTCTGTGTTCCGGTCCTGTCTGTTCAATGACTTTATACTGTGGTATCATCTTAAATTTGGCTTGAATTAGCTCTTGCAGTTTGCTTTTTGAAGGAAGATATTGTTTGTTTTTCACAATAAAATCAAGGCGTTTTTCAAATAGATGCACGCAAACAAACCGATACGCTTCTTCAAAGCTCCTATCCAGAAATATCGCTCCTATTAGAGCTTCAAAAGAGTCGGCCAAAATATTCTTATTATTCCTTCCGCCGCTTTTTTCCTCTCCTTTTGATAGAAGAAGATAGTCGCTTAAGCCGAGCTTTTGCGCCGAAGTGGCAAGGCTGTCGGTTTTGACAACCGCCGATTTAATTTCGGTATAGTCTCCTTCTTCGAGGTAGGGGAACTTTCTAAAAAGGTAGACCGACGTTATTAACGAAAGGACGCTATCTCCTAAAAATTCTAATCTTTCGTTTGAAGGAAGATAAAAATTTTTATGCTCGTTCAGATATGATCGATGGACAAACACGTTCACAAGTAAGTTGTGGTCTTTAAAAGGTATGTTGATTTTTTTACTTAAACTAAGCGGATTTAGGGCCATAGATTTTTCCAAGAACGGCGTTTATAAAAGCATAGGCTTTATCACTCCCTAACTCTTTAGCCAGTTCGACAGCTTCATTTATAATAACCTTAGCCGGCTCTTTCTTTTCTATCATTAACTCGTATATCGCCAATCTCAAGATGGCTAGATCGGTTCTGGCTATTTTATTTACCGGGAATCTTGGAGCATTTTCTTCTATCAACACGTCAATCTTATCTTTTTCTTTAGAGATTAGTTTTACTTTTTCAGACAGATTCTGTTGATCCATAAACTCCATACTATACAGTTCTTGCACAACCTTTAATCTGTTTAGATGACGGGGGTCGGACATATGGTTAGGTACGGTTTATTTTTTGCAATAACGACACATCCTATGTGGCAATTTTGTCTTTCCACAGTTTGGGCATTTGACCAGTTTAGGAAACCCTTTTGCCTTAGCCGCCTTTCTTTTACCCGTTCTTTGTGTTGAATGTTTTCTTTTTGGTAGAGGAGCCATATAAAAAATCAATTTCTAATAGCTATCTTTTTATAGTTTAACACAGTTAACTTAGTAAGGCAATAATAAAAAAATACAACCTTTCTATGGCCCTTGACAACGTAAAATTAATCAATAATAATTAATTATTATGAAAAACTTTAAAGGATTCACCTTAATCGAACTACTTATCGTCATCGCTCTATTGGGAGCTTTAGCAGTTGGTCTTCTTGCAGCTCTTGATCCTTTTGAACAATTGAAAAAAGGAACAGATACAGGTGTGCGTAATACCGTATCGGAAGTGCACGGCGCAATTATTCGTTTTTACGGGATAAAAAACTATATGCCCTGGTGTGATTCTGAAGGAGAGAACTGCGCAGATATAAGTGGAGGTGTAACTATAGATGAGGATAGTGCCGTAGGCACTGCTATGATTAGCGCAATAGTGGGTACTGGCGAATTAAAGAAAGACTTTACCCAGTTGGCAGGACCTGGCACGCTGAAGAAAATATATGTTACAGGAAGCAATGATGATGCAACGGTGTCGGTTTGTTACGAACCTACTTCTAAATCGTTTCTTACGGACCCAAATACTAAATTCAATAGTATAGGGGAAGAAAAGAATGGTTGCCCGACTATAAATGGTGATCCGGCTGCGGACTGCTTCTGGTGTGTAAAATAAGTCAAATTCTATTATAAGGAGAGGCTTTTGCCTCTCCTTTTTTTGTTGATTTATTTTGTAGATGTAGTATATTGATTGTATGTTAAATAAATCTAATCAGGGATTTACCTTGATAGAGCTTCTTGTCGTTATCGTCATTTTAGGAGCATTGTCTTCGCTGATACTGGGAAACTTCTTTACGTCGCTAAAAAAAGGTCGAGATGCCCGAAGGAAAGGGGATCTCGAACAAATCCAGCGGGCGCTTGAAATGTACTACGAAGATAAACGTCTTTATCCCACCCAGTCACCGGGAAGCGGATTCATATTTAACGGTGAATTTACCGACTCGGGTAACGTCTATATGAAAAAAGTGCCAAATGATCCGACACCCGGTCGAGACTATAAATACGTCTACGACTCTACCGATAATGCTTACAAAATCTATACTTGCCTGGAGAACTCGCAACAGATCCTCCCTTACGATACGGCGTTAAACCCGGGTGGTGGATATACTTGCAATACTTCTTGTTTTGCCGAAGACGGGAAAACGCAGATAAACTGTATTTGGGGTGTCGCGAGCTCAAACTCTACTCCATGACTTTGTCTACTTATATTTGCTAAGCAGTTCTTTCTTAAGAACAATTGCTTCCTGAAAATCTTTTTTTAATAGTAACGATTGATCGACCATCTTCAACGAAAGATCTCTCAATTCATCTTTTTTAACTTTATTACTTTCAATATCGGATAGGAGCGCGTAGTAAATCGACATACTGTAAGGCATCTTTGGATCGGTGGGAGCCAGATCTTCCGCTTGCTTCAACGCATCCAGACCTCTTAGCAGATATTTAGCATCCGATGTCGCTTGATAAAATAGATATTCGTTTTTGGCTTTTGTTCTTAGAAAATAGACATTTTTGGGGAATTTTTTCAACGTGTCATTGTTATATCTAATACTGTAGTCTATGATTTTTTTAGCAAGATCGTTCTGCTTTTGGTACGTCGCATATACGGACAGGTAAGCCAAAGAAGACGACAACTTATCTTCATATGTCGGCTCATTTCTAAACTTAAGTGCCTTCTCAAGGTCGCCAGCCGATCTTTGATAGTCTTGTACGGCCAGCTTCGAATAGTTGGAACCGGATGCATAGTAAGTGTCCGCCAGCCAGTAGGAAAACGTTGCAAAGACCAGATATCCGGTAATCAAAACTAAGATAAGCAACGCAAAGACATCATAACCGTCAATGGCCTTGAGAGAATTGCCTTCACGGCTTTCTTTCCCACTATCCAACAACACAATGACACAAGCGGGAATCAAATAAAAAAACAGATTTACCGTCGATGTCGAAAAACCAAAAAAATTCGTAAATAAAATTGTAAAATAAGCAACAATCAATGCTAAAATATCGGTCGATCGGGATAACTTCGCATTTTTTCCGTACAATCTGAACGTCATTAAAGCCAGAAATGTCAAGATAAGAGAGGAGTAGCTAAAAAATCCGACAAAACCGGTTGTTGCAAAATAATTCAGGTATTCATTGTGAGCTTTGTTGTATATGTAATCCCATTCGCTGGTTAAATTGTGTTCGACCGGTCTGACAAAATTATAACCGTAGGCAAAAGTTTCAACTCCGCTACCAAACAAAGGGTTTTTGAAACCCAAATCAAGAGCTCCTTTCCATACTATTTTTCTTATATCAAAAGATTCGGTAACTCCGCTATTGACACTCTGTTCGTTTTTTAAAACTGCTTTTAGAGAAACCTGCCGTTTAAATAGCGAAGTAGGGGAAACAATATATTTGTCTATTCTTTCGACTCCTGTTTTAAACGCTATGATGGGAATAATAACGACTAAAGTCAAAAAAAGGAATGTCTTCAAAAATCTCTTTTTAAAAGAAAACAGATAGTATGTCAAGAGAACCACTAGTCCGATGATTACCGATCCCAAAGCCGATCTTGATCTGGAAAATAATATAAAGCTAAAGTTTGCCAGAAGATAAAAAAATTCAAGAAATGCAAAACGTGAAGTTTTTATCCTTCTAAGTAAGAAATATATTCCGATAAAGAAATTGATAGCCAAGAACGCTCCCATCCAGTTGGGTTGACCGAGAGTAGAAAAAGTTCTTTCCGCTGGATTAAAGATGTTCGTTTCCGTCGACCAACAGCTATTATCAAATATCCTTCCGCTACTGGCAATAAAACAAGTAAGATCGTGTCCTAAGCGCCCAGGCAGACCGTAGAGCATCACAAACACCGAAGAGAATAACGTCGTCTTCAATATTGTATCTGCACTTACCCGATTAGAAACAAATGCAAAGTAGAGAATAACATAACATATTATCGACAAAAGGCCTCCGTTAAACCTTCCATAGTAGCCATAAAAAGAGACATGGCTATTAAGAGAAAAAATTGTAGAAAAAATTTGAGATAGCATAAAAAGTAAAATAGGGATATCCAAAAAAGTCTTTCTAAATAATATCTTTTTTGTTAGAATCATCTTAACCAGCCAGAAGAAGGCGATAAAGATGGTCAGTAGGTAGATAAGGATCATTTTGTTGAATTCAAAGAGTTCCGAAGTATTGGTGGTAAAAATTAATGGAGTCAAGAAAAACAAAGTGACAAATAGATAGGTAATTATTTTGTCGATAAATTTCATTATGTTTAATTTTACTAATTTTCTATCGAAAATTAAACTTCCTTTTTTTACAGGATTTGAAGTATATTTTGACTTCGGTACCTCCGAAAGCAAGATTGGCATAAAAGATAAAGGTGTAGTCTTACGCGAACCAACGATCTTGGCTTATAATTCGCGTGCTTCGGAATATCTTTTCTTTGGTAATGAAGCCAAAGCAATCACCGGTAAAACACCAGATTTTATTAAAATTATAAAGCCTGTTAACTCTGGAGTCATATCCGACTTTGATGCTCAAGTTGCCTTAACTAAAAAATATTTGGAGAGATCTGCCCATCTATATTTTTCAGATCAAATGATCAAACCCGCTTTAACAGGTTTCGCCGTCATACCGACTACCGCGACCGAGATTGAACAAAAAGCTCTTCAGGAGGCTCTATATAAGTCAGGTGTCTCTCAAGTATTTCTTATAGAGAAGGGGTTAGCAACTGCTGCCGGCTGCAACTTAAATATTTTTTCTCATCAACCCAATTTAATTGTTGATCTGGGCGGTGGACTTATCGAAATCGAGATTGTTGGCAGCGGAGGCATAATCTCACAAAGAACTCTTAAAACTGCAGGAGAAAATATGAATAAACTTATTTTTAATTACATCTATTTGAAGTATGGGGTGATTTTGGGGGAAGCGACCTGTGAAGAATTAAAAGTTAGTCTATTAAATTTTTTTGGAGAAGAAAAAACTGTCACTATAAGAGGTAAGTCGCTGGAAACCGGCCTACCGAAATCGGTTAAGATCAAAAGCTCCGATATTAAAGAAGCATTACTGTCGAATTTTAATCAGATTGTTGACGCGGTAAAAGAAACCATTGAGTCGGCGCCGCCTGAAATTATCGATGAAATAATAGAGCGGGGCATCTATATAACCGGAGGCTTATCTAAAATTATAGGTATAGAAAAATTTTTTGAACAAGAAATTAAGATCAAAATGATTAACGAGCAACCATACCTCTATGCTACTATCAATGGACTGTCAAAGTTAGCAAAAGACAAAGAAAACCTTTCAAAGATTATTTTTAATTAAAATTAAATCGGCTTGGAGAGATTGAATGCTAAAATAAAAATGCTCGGGTAGAAAGTGTGCAAACTTACCCTAAAGAAATTAACTCAATATTTAGGTGTTGCTTTTTAACTTTCTTTTATATAGAATGTATGTCTGTACTTTGAAATATTAGACAGTTTCTTTGCCAATATTTAGTTTCATTAGACGGGTTAGGATACCTCGCCGTTGGCGGGGTTCTAACAAACAATTTTTTTAAGAGTTTGATCCTGGCTCAGGATGAATGTTGGCGGCGTGCCTGAGATATGCAAGTCGAACGACCCTACAGCAATGTAGGGAGTGGCGGACGGCTGAGTAATACGTAGGAACCTTCCCCTTTCTGAAGAATAGCCTACCGAAAGGTGGGATAATACTTCATGGTCCCCGACCTAGTCGGGGTAAAGAGCTTTACCGCTTGGAAAGGGATGGGCCTTCGGCTTATCACGGTAGTTGGTAGGGTAATGGCCTACCAAGCCTATGACGAGTAGCTGGTCTGAGAGGATGGTCAGCCAGAGGGGGACTGAGACACGGCCCCCACTCCTACGGGAGGCAGCAATCAGGAATAGTCGGCAATGGGCGAAAGCCTGACCGCGCGACGCCGCGTGTAGGAAGAAATTCTAACGAATGTAAACTACTGTAGTAAAGGAAGAAGTCCCGACTCAGTCGGGGTTGACGGTACTTTACTAGAAAGGGGCCGCTAACTGCGTGCCAGAAGCGTCGGTAATACGTGGGCCCCAAACATTATCCGGTTTTATTGGGTGTAAAAAGTAGTGTAGGTGTCTTGTCAAGTTTTGTTTTAAATACTATAGCTTAACTATAGGAAAGGATGAAATACTGACAGGATAGAGTTATCTTTAGGGAGATTGGAACTCAAGGAGGAGTAGTGAAATGCGTTGATACCTTGGGGAACACCAGTGGCGAAGGCGAATCTCTGGAAGACAACTGACACTGAGACACGAAAGCTAGGGTAGCGAAGCAGATTAGAGACCTGCGTAGTCCTAGC
>MWSR01000030.1 GCA_002050095.1 Microgenomates bacterium UTCPR1 | reverse complement strand
TGAGTCGCTGCAGTGTAGTAATCTGCTATTCACACCCTCATTTATCAATGATGTAATATTTTTAGCTGCTTGGGTAGCATCTGGAGATGCAGAAAATACGAAATTAGCACAATCTATTAAATCCTTCTTTTCGCCTACCGACCCTGTCCATCTAAAATCTTCCCATTCGGCCTTTCCAATGGCCTTGATATATTTATTTTTCAAGTATGTATTAGGCGTTTTGATTTCACCTAGACATTCTCTTAGCTTATCTATGCTGTAACTTAGACTATTAAACCCAATCTCAAAATAATTATCGCTTGTCCTATTTGCCTCTGGGGTACTACTATATATTTTTTGACCTAAATCTTTAATACTATCTCTCGTAACCACACCTCCGAAAGTTACACCATTGGGATTATTGGGATCTAAATTACATGCTGACCTAAAGCTTGACAAAAATTGCGCTTCTATGACATCAGCGCTTAAAATTGATTCATCGGCGAAGATTATATGATAGTTAATTTTCTTTAACGACTCATGTCCAACTAGCTCTCTTAATCGAAATTCAATTACTGGCAGAATTAAACCTATATTCTTCAGATTACCTTTATTCTTATATTCAAGAACCTTTTTATAGCCATCTAGAAATAAGTAATCATTAATCCCTATTACTTCAATTTCTTTGGGTAAGTTTTCTAGTGCTTGAAAAAAATTAACCCATTTCGTTTCATCTGTATCGCCAGGATATTCTGACGTGTGTGAATATGGGGTATGAACATGCAGATCCCATTTTTTCCATTCAGATCCTCTTTTTATGTTTGTTACTGTACTCATAATGAATTACCTTCAATATCCTCAACAATTTCATCTATAGCTTGTCGTAACTCACTTTGTCTGGATACGATCTGGCTAATCTTGGTATTTAGCTCAGAGATGTTTATTTCCTCTCTAGTATCTTCAGTGGAAATATAGCTTGACACAGCAATATTGTAATCATTAGTAGCTACGTCCTTACCATCAACAAGCTTAGAAAAATACTCTGCGTCGTTGCGAGAACTAAAAGCGTCCAAGATTTTTAGTCTATTTGTTTCACTTAATTTATTTTTATTACCATTACGAACAAACTCGGCCGATGCATCAATGAAAAGAATTTTGTTGTCTTTTTTGCTTTTCTTTAGCACGATAATACAGGTGGCAATGGTCGTACCAAAGAATAAATCAGGAGGTAATTGGATAACAGTATCTACGTAGTTGTTATCGATAAGATACTTTCTGATTTTCTGTTCTGCCCCACCTCGATAGAGAACGCCGGGGAATTCAACAATTGCCGCAGTACCACTAGTCGATAGCCACGAAAGCATATGCATGGTAAAGGCTAAATCTGCTTTACTCTTAGGTGCAAGTACGCCTGCTGGCGAGAATCGAGGATCATTAATAAGAAGTGGATTAGCATCACCTTCCCATCTGATTGAATAGGGCGGATTGGAAACAATTGCGTCAAATGGCTCATCATCCCAATGCTTGGGATCAATGAGTGTATCACCTAGGGCGACATCAAAATTATTGTAGTTAATATCGTGCAAGAACATATTAATACGACACAAGTTGTAGGTAGTGAGATTAATTTCTTGACCGAAAAAACCTTGGCGAACATTTTCTTTTCCCAACACCTTGGCAAATTTAAGGAGTAGTGAACCAGAACCACAGGCAGGATCATATACTTTGTTTACTTCCTTCTTGCCGACTGTAGTGATCTCTGCGAGTAATTCACTAACTTCTTGGGGAGTATAGAATTCACCTCCAGATTTACCCGCATTAGAGGCATACATAGTCATTAGGAATTCATAGGCATCACCAAAAGCATCGATTGTGTTGTCAGAATAGTTACCCAGACGAAGATTACCGATTGCCTCAACAATTTTGACAAGTTTTTGGTTACGATGCTCTACTGTATTTCCGAGCTTACTAGAATTAACGTCTAGATCAGCAAACAAGCCTTTTAGGTCATCTTCACTTGTTGAACCTTTGGCAGAATTTTCAATATTACTAAAAACTTTTGATAAAGTTTCGTTTAGATTCTTGTCGTTTCTAGCATTCTTACAGACATTAACAAACAATTCGCTAGGCAAAATATAAAAGCCTTTTTCTTTTACTGTGTCGGCTCTACCATGCTCTGCCTCTTTGTCTGAAAGCTGTGCATAGTCAAAATCTTTTTTGCCAGATCGACGCTCATCTGCATTAATATAGCTGGTCAAGTTTTCACTAATAAAACGATAAAAAAGCATTCCTAACACATAGGACTTGAAATCCCAGCCATCCACACTCCCGCGCAGGTCATTGGCGATTTGCCAGATAGCGCGATGTAGTTCCGCACGTTCTTGTTCTTTAGTGGTGTTTTGAGTGCTACTTACCATATTCATATCTGAATTTAGATTTAAAAAATATTAGATATGTAATTTTACTACTTTTATCATGTACAGTCTATAAAGCTAAGATGGTTGAAATTTATTCAAGTCCATTTTAATTCATTAAGTTGGACTTGTTATAATTTACAGTCCACTTACATTATTAGACCTTCCTCGGCAAAACTATAAAAACTTTTGCTTGTCAATATAATATGGTCCAATAATTGTATACCTAGTATTTTTCCGGATTGTAATAGTTTTTTGGTGATTTCAATATCGTTTTCACTCGGCTTTAGTACTCCACTTGGATGATTATGGGCGATGATAATGTTGGCAGCCCTTTCGGCTACCGCATCGGCGAATACTTCTCGGGGGTGAGATAAAGAAGAATTAAGAGTGCCTATTGTGATTGTTCGCTTTGCAATAACTCTATTGGCTCCGTCTAAAGTCAGGCAAACAAAATATTCTTGCCTTTTATCACGGATGTCATTTAGTTGGGACACTGCATCTTCAGCCGAATTAATTATCGGTTGCTCTGGTTTAACTAGGTGTCTGCTACATAATTTAACGGCGGCTAAAAGTTCTGAGATTTTTGTAGAGCCAAGTCCCTTTGTTTGCTCTAGTTGACTAAAAGCCAGGTTTATTCCTTTTTTCTTTATGAGGCTTAAGACATCGTGGGCAATCTTAGTCACGTCAGCTTGTTTATTGCCGCTTCCAAATATTGCCATTAGAAGTTCAAAATCGGAGAGATGTGTAGGCCCTTTTATTTTTAATTTCTCTCGGGGTCGATCGATTTTAGAAAGATCTTTTATCCTCATAAAACGATTTTATCAGTTTCTTACATTTCAATAAACTCTTGACATATTGCAAATCATTTGCAATAATGAAGCCTATGAAAATAGGCCAGAGGTACACGGAAGTCAGGAAAAAGATTTTCACGGCGATTGAAAAGATGGACAAGCCAGTCTCCGCCCAGGAGATATATGACTACATAAAACAGAATTACGAAGAAGTCGACCTGGCGTCAATCTACCGCAACTTAGAACTCATGAATAAATCTGATGCCGTCAACGTAATATTGTTTGGCGAAGGCAAAAAAAGGTACGAACTCAAAAATATGAAAGGCCATCACCACCATTTGTTCTGCGAGGGGTGTGGAGATATTAAAGACATTGAGATGAAAGAAGAGAACCTCATCAAGAACGTAAAGAATAAGGAAGGGTTTGTAATCAAAAAGCACAATTTAGAATTTTTCGGGCTCTGCCCGAACTGCCAATAATATGTTGATCCAGATCATTCTCGCCAATGTCTTCATAAGCCTTCTTTCCTTATCTGGTGGACTGTTGATTATGAGAAGAAAAACTTTCGATAAAAAGATTGTCCAGTATCTGGTGGCATTCGCCGCCGGAGTCATTCTGACGACCGTTTTTTTCGACCTACTTCCCGAGGCAATGGAACACGCTGAAGAACTTGGGGAACATTCAAACATATTCATGCCGGTATTTGCCGGGATCATGTTCTCGTTTTTTATCGAAAGGTTTTTCCTTTGGTTTCATCACCACGAGTCAACCCACGGTATGCGTCCGGCCCTATACCTGATAATCATCGGTGACGCTATCCATAACTTCATAGACGGGATTGTGATTGCTGCCACATTCA
>MWSR01000009.1 GCA_002050095.1 Microgenomates bacterium UTCPR1 | reverse complement strand
AAATTAAAAATTCAAAATTGAAAGTCAAAATTCAAAATTCAAAATTGAAAGTCAGAAGGGAAAAGTGAAAGTAAAAAGTTAAAAGATATTGGATATGTGGTTGTTGGTGACGTAGTTACGTGGTTGAAATCGGTTGGAATTAGTTTTTGTAATACGTCATTTTTGAAAATAGTTCATAATTTCTTGGGCGACCGAGTTGACATCGGGAAGGTCCACAATCGTTCCAAGTGGCGCATTTTTTAAAATGCCTACCGTTAGAAACAGTACTAAAGTATTTTCATCGATGGGTTGTTTTTTTTATTGAGATTTTGCATATAACGTAAGCCCATGTCGAATAGTTTTTTTTGATCAGGAGTGAAGGATTCAGGAACTATTGGAGGTTGTACTTTTTTTTATAAAACGAGCCAAGTCGTTTCAAAGAAGGAATCCCTTTCATTCTTTTATTTTACAACTTTTAATTAAATCAGATTATTAGTTTAATAGCTTTAAAAAAGTTGATATATTAGTTGATTTTTAACTTTGTCTATAGGTATTGACAATATGGAAAATTGTTGGATAATTTTGATGAGTATAAAAAATGAAAAAAATTCGAAAGAAACGACCCAAAAAAATTCCAAAAAAAATTCACAGAAAAAAGCAGCGGTTAGCAAATAATAAGAACGAATTGCTTATATACATCTACAACGTCGTCGAGGACGAATGGTCTTTTCTCTCCTCTATCCAGCCGATTGACAAACGCTACGAGATGATAAGCGACTGCAATATCTCTTCGGAGTGCTACCTTTTTGCCAATTCGGCGGAGAGTGAATTTATATATATCTCCCCTATCGAGATAAACAGCCAATTTAAAAACTACTTCCTTTCCCTTTCGTCGACAAAGAAGGTTGAGATTCATGTTCCTCAAATGAGAACGGGGCTGATCTGCAAGGATCTATACACCGATAAAGAGCTTTTTGGCAACCTGGTAAAAAGGGCAAAGAGATATAAGAAGGTGACACTGATTAGCTATGCGACTTCGCCCGAGTTTTTGGAGTTAAAGGAAAGGATGATCCAGCTTGGGGTTAATGTGATTACGCCGGAAGCTCCAGAAATCGAGAACGCTTGGACGGTGAACTTTTTCGGGAGTAAGTCCGGAATACGGCAACTGGCTCAACAGTCGAGAGCGGTGGAGCCCGACTTTATTATGCCCGAGGGGGTTATCTGTGTTGGACTTTTGGATGCGGCTAAAATTGCCGCTAACCGATATATCAATGAAAAAGGAGTCGTTTTGAAAACGAATAAAGGTAGCGGCGGACAGGGAGTCTTGATCTTCAGAGACGGCGAACTGCCAAAAGACTACAAAGCTTGTGAAAGACGAATCTATGAGATGTTGCTTGAAGACGGCTACTGGGAGAGATTTCCGATTATCATCGAAAGGTTGATCATGGTGAACCGCCAGTCGCTGTCGGCGTTTCCGAATATCGAATTTAAGATCCATAAGAGCGGCAAGATTGACATGCTCTACTACTGCATTATGATGGTCACGAAAGAGGGAAAGTACTTTGGATTGGATATCCATGAAGATGTCTTGAACGATAGAATTGCCGCCCGGATTGTTGACACCGGATACTATATCGCCGAGCAGTACGCCGAGGCGGGATACCGGGGACATTTTGATATCGACCTGATTGCCGCCAAAAACAACCATCTTTATGTCTGCGAGTCTAATACCCGAAATACCGGCGGAACCGATATCTATAAGCTGGTTCAACACCTGTACGGAGATGATTTTATGAGTGATGTCTATGTCTTGAACCGAAACGATTATCGATTTGGAAACAGTGAGAATATCAGCCTGAAAAAGATGCTTGACGTTTTAAAACCGATTCTTTATGATAAAAAGAAAAAAGAAGGACTGATCATCGGTTCTTCGGAGACTTTGGAATACAACAAACTTATGTACACGATTTTGGGGAAAAACAAAAAACGGGCCTATCGGATGCAAGACGAGTTATACAATTTGCTCCAGGTGTTTGGACCAAGAAGAGTTGACGGCTCTTGAAACATGAACATCGCTTTCCTTTATAACGTCCGCCATAGCTACCCCGATCCAAAGGATCCGCGGACTTTGAGGCAGGTGGACTTTGATGATCCTAAAACAACCCGACTGCAGATAAAACATCTGCGCGGATTGGGTTTTTCCGTTTTTCCTATCGAGGCCGATGAAAAAGCTTATCTGAAGCTGTATCGACTTCGAAGCAGAATCGACCTGGCTTTTAATGTCTCCGAAGGGATGCACGGGAACGACCGCGAGGCGCAGATTCCGGCGATGTTGGAGATGCTTGGAGTCCCCTATACCGGCTCGACTCCGCTGACTCAAGCTTTGATTTTGAATAAGGCGAAGACGAAGGAGTTTTTGTTGAAAAACGGGGTTTCTACCCTACCCTTTCATGTCTTTGAACCCGAAAATATCGACAAAGAAATAAAACTTAAGTATCCATTGATTGTTAAGCCGGTTTCGGAAGGATCGTCGGCGGGAATCAGCAATAATAGCGTTGTTAACAATTGGAAGGAGCTGGTAAGGCAAGTAATGTTTATCTGGAAAACTTTTAAGGGTCGGTCGCTGGCCGAGGCTTATCTTGAGGGAAGAGAGTTTTCGGTGGCGATGCTCGGGAATCCGCCAAAAGTATTACCGATTTTGGAGTCGGATCATTCGATGTTGCCGAAGAAGTATCTGCCTTTTGATTCTTTGGAGGTAAAGTGGTTTTTTGAGACGGAGACAAGCGGTGAACACTTGAAATGCCCGGCCGATATTTCGGCAAAGTTGAAAAAAAAGATTGAGGATATTTGTTATGGTTTGTGGCGAGTCCTTGGGATAAGGGATTGGTGCCGGATAGATATCCGTTGTGACAGTCGGGAGAATCCTTATGTTCTGGAGGTTAATTCGCCACCGGGGATCATCCCGCCGGAGCATGATACGGCTTCCTACTTTCCGATGATTAGCCGTGCTTATGGGCTGGACTACGACAAGATGCTTCTTGCGATCATCAAAACTGCAGCTAAAAGGTATGGAATCAAAATGTAAATTCTTTTTGCGATTTGTTATAATTGAATTTTGAAGCGGGGTGTTTTTGTGGGTGATTTTAGGGTATGTAGTTTAATGGTAAAACAGTTCTCTGATAAAGAACAGAGCGATGGTTCGATTCCATCCATACCCACAAGGGCGGATAGATAATTCAAAATTCAAAATTCAAAATTGAAATTTAAAATTAAAAATTGAAAGTTAAAAGGAAAAAGTAAATACGATAAATACTTTTTAGCGCTGGGAGTCCTATGACTGGATCCCGACTTTCGTCGGGATGACGGGAGAGGAGGTGGGATGACGAGAGAG
>MWSR01000070.1 GCA_002050095.1 Microgenomates bacterium UTCPR1 | reverse complement strand
GGTTCGAGTCCCAGGTGGCTCACTATATGTTAATACCGGATATATTCAAATACTTCAGTTTAATCTCGCCCCCCCTATTCATCTTAATTTCACTAATCCTAATAAAAAGACCGCTAATTCTTCAATGTCGGGATATCGACGCAGGAAGGGATTAACTTGATTTTTACAATAGACTAAAATCAATAGTTTAATTATAATTCTTCTATGATCAGAAAAACTGCTCTATTTTTCATATTATTTGTCGTGACCGTGTTTATTAATTTTTTCCTTGTCATAAAAGCTTATGCAGTCTTTGACAGACAGATTCGGATCGATAAAATTCTTTCCGATATATCCGACAGTAAAAACAATCCGAGAGTTCAATTTAACCAAGCAAAAGCACCAATTAACGTTCTTGGACTGAATACGGAAGCAAGCCTCAAAGACGGACGAGTAGCCAACTTAAAAGCATTTTTTAGAAAGTACAACTCACCGCTTTATGATTATGCTGAAAAAATTGTCGAAGAAGCCGACCGACACCAATTCGACTACCGTCTTCTACCTGCAATTGCGATGCAGGAATCAAATCTCTGTCGAGTTATACCCGAAGACTCACATAACTGCTGGGGATGGGGGATATATGGAGATACGGTTACGCGGTTCGAAAACTATGACGAAGCGATAATTACCATATCAAAAGGTATTAAGGAAAATTATATCAACCACGGACTGGTTACCGCTTCGGCGATAATGAAGAAGTATACACCTTCTTCGCCCGGCACTTGGCAAAAGGGAGTTAACTGGAGTCTCGGTTTAATCGAATAACAGTTATTGTACACTTCTTGTTAATTGAAGCTCTTGGGAGAGAGAGTATTGAGTACCGGCTTTTTTACTTCGCACGGCAAAAAGCGAACCTCTCTTCTTTTTTCTTGAAATTAAGGCCTGCATCCAAGTTTTTGACTCTCCGACCTTGGCTCGTAGTACGCGAAGTATGTTTAGTATAATTTCCAAAAATCTAATATGATAAACGCCAGGTTTCTCCGGAAGAGCATTGATAGTTAGTTTTTCAACATCTTTAACCTCATTAAGGAGTGAATCGTTTGATTTTTTTAGTGCCTCGATCTCTTTTTTAATCAACTCCGTCAATTCCTTTATCTGTCGCTTAACCAATGTATCTTCGTAATATTCATTATAGTTAAAAACTCTATTCTCTCTCTTCTTGGAATTTTTTTTAATCTCTTCCTGAAAAAAACTTAATTTCTCATCGTCACTTTCTTCCTGGTACCCGCCTCCGAACAACTGATCAACCATTCCTCCTCCAATATTTCCAATAGTGTTGGCAGCTTTTTTTACGGTTCCGACTCTCAAATCACGAATAGTCTCAAGAGGGTTTTTGTAACCTGTTTGGGATTGATTTGGTTTACTTATATTCGATTTTTGCATGCCCTATTATACTACAGGCTAATCAAGTAGTCAAGCGTTTTTTGCTTGCGAAGAATGGTGGCGTAATAGTAGCTATTTGTAGTAGCAACCTGCCTCTCCTTTTCGTCTTTAATATTGGTCAGAAGCTTATCCAAGTCCTCTTTATCAACTTTGATATTCTCCTGATCCGCAACTTCCGCTAACAAAAATTCAAGTTTATAGGTATCCTCGATTTCTTTTTTAAAGGATGCCTTAAGCTGCTCCATAGTCAGGTTCTTTGATTTTAAGTACGCTTCCGTTGTTAACCCGATTTTCCGAACGTCATCCACCAATCGAGACAAACGAGCACTTAATTCTTCTTCCACGATCAGGTCGGAAATTTCTACCTTTACCTCCTTTAATACGGCTTCAAGAATCAAATTCATTAATTTACTGTTGCTTTCCTTCTCATCCGGTTTTTTTTGATTGGAAAGGTCTTTTCCCGGAGTCCAGATGTCGGCTTTTTTATTTTTAGCTTTTACCTCTTTTATTCTTTCTTTATAAGCGTTAAGCTTAATTTCCGGCTTTTCGGCAAAACCAATCTTGATCTCCCAATCCTCATCTTCCTTAGCCTTAATTAAATCAATACGAGGATTCATTATCGGTTTAAGATTGTCCTTTTTAAGTATTTCTTCATAAATTCTTGAAAGAAGGACCTTAAACATTTCCTGATAGACGGTGTCTTTGCCCAGATGCTTTTTTGCTATTTCGGTTGGCACCTTACCCTTTCTAAAACCTTCAACGGTCAAGCCAAGACGGAGCCGCTCAAATGCCTTTTCGTTTTCGGAAGCGACCAATGCCTTAGGAATTGTCAGCGTGATCTCAACTGTATTCTTCGGTAGCTTCTTTGTTTTATATGTATACATTAGACTATAATTCTACAGGAAAATTGGCCGAAATCAATGATAATTTTTCTTCTTCTTTACGCATTAAGTCAATAAAATAATTCACTCTTTGCGCCCAGGTCGGGCTTTCCGAATAGATTATTCCGATACCGTCAACAGTCGTTAATCCATTTTTATCAATATAATTTTCTCTTAATCCTTTGCCAACCTTATCGATACCTTCTTTCCAACTGGAAAACATAATATAGCCTCGACCCCAACCAAAAGGATTAAAAGAACCGGGCCAAATAAATCTGCCAAAAGTTGATTCTAACCCGGCTATTGACGGTAATAAATAGCAGTCAAGAGAATATTTTCTACAGGTTTGTATGAATGTGTCCTCTTCACCAATCATCGGAGAATTGTATCGCTCCAAAATAATCTTAATTGCCAACTTTTTACGTTGATAGATAAATTCAGCCCTATCTGCTTCCGACATTTTAGATTCGACAAGCAACTGGGCCGAACTACCGGCCATATTTACGGCCTTTACCCCACCGGCAAAATACAAATAAGTAAGTAACGAAATAATTGAAATAATGATATAAAATATATTAATTTTCTCTCTTTTCATTATTTGATAAATTTATAAAAAAAATCCTAAAGCTTTTCGAGAAAAATCTGAAAAACCTTAGGATCTGGTTGTTATTATAGCATATAACTATAGGAAAGTCAAGGATCTTCCTTTTTACCAACCCGTATAACCGAGTCGTATTTAGGTTTGGCGATTGGGTGGTCGCGACAGGACTTGAACCTGTGACCTTTTCAATGTCAATGAAACGCTCTAGCCAACTGAGCTACGCGACCTTTCCTATATTATACCTTTTGATTGGAAAATATTAAGTGTATATTTTATAATATAAAATTAGTCTCGACAAAACATTTGCGGATTATACAGAAAAATGATCGATCAAAAACTGGCAAATCTTAGACACTCTTGCGCACATCTATTAGCTGCTAGTGTCTTGGATCTTTTCCCTACCGCTAAGTTAGCTATCGGACCCTCCATCGAAGATGGATTCTACTATGATATCGATTTTGGTGAACAAAAGATTACTAACGAAGATCTGTCAAAACTCGAAAAAACAATGAAGGGTAAAGTAAAAAGCTGGAATTCTTTCCAACGCATCGATAAATCAAAAAAGGAAGCGCTGGATTACTTCAAGGATAATCCTTATAAGTCGGAATTGATTAACGAGCTTTCCGCTAAAGGTGAAAATATCACTTTTTACCGATCGGGAGAATTCGTTGATCTATGCCGTGGCGGCCATAGTGAAAGTCCGTCAAAGGACTTGAAGTATTTTAAACTGCTCTCAATTGCCGGTGCCTATTGGCGCGGAAGTGAAAAAAATCCAATGTTAACCAGGATATATGGAACCTGTTTCTTTAACAAAGAAGATCTTGATAATCATCTAAAAACAATAGAAGAAGCCAAAAAAAGAGATCATCGAAAACTGGGAAAAGAACTCGACCTTTTCGTAATCTCCGAAAATATAGGAAAAGGACTGCCGCTTCTCACTCCTAAAGGAGCACTAATTAGAAAGCAAATTCTTGATTACGAGTACCAACTGGAAGTCGAGAATGGTTTTCAACAGGTTTTTACTCCTCATATTGCCAGAAGCGAGATGTACAAAAAAACCGGGCATTGGCAACATTATCGAGATGTAATGTACGCACCGTTTGGTATCGATGGAGAAGAGTATGTATTAAAACCGATGAACTGCCCTCATCATTATATGATCTATTCCTCAAGACCCAGATCTTATAAAGAGTTACCGATTAGGCTATCCGAAGCTGGCACTTGTTACCGATTCGAAAAGACCGGTGAGCTGGCGGGACTTCTGCGAGTAAGAGCTCTCTCAATAGACGATAGTCATATCTTGATGACCGAGGATCAGATTGAAGACGAATTTAGACAGTGTATTGACATGGTAAAAAAGATGTTTAAAGCTTTTAAACTCCATAACTTCTATGTCAGATTATCCTTATCCGATCCTTCGGATGCGGTAAAGTATATCGCCGACGAGGACACATGGAAAAAAGCCGGGGAGAAGTTGGAAAAAATAATTAAAGATAATGATTTGGAATATAAGGTGGGTAAGGGAGAGGCCTCTTTCTACGGTCCTAAGATAGATTTTATCGTTAGAGACTCCCTCAATCGGGAATGGCAGATGAGCACTTTACAGCTTGATCTTTTTATGGCTAAACGACTCAATCTTACTTATATTGATGAAGACGGAAAAGAAAAACATCCTGTCATACTTCATAGAGGTCTAACCGGCTCTATCGAAAGAACTTTAGCAATTCTTATTGAACACTTTGCCGGAGCTTTCCCACTTTGGCTTGCTCCTGTACAAGTGTCCATCTTGCCACTTTCCGAAAAATTTGCCGATTATGCAGAAAAGGTGAAAAAAGAATTGCTTCTGAAAGGTATTCGCACCGAACAGAACAATGAAAATAAAACACTTGGACTAAAGATTCGAGAAGCAACCTTGCATAAAATCCCATATTTAATTATAATTGGGGAGAAAGAGGTTGATTCCCACTCTATAAGTGTTAGATCGAGGGAGGGAAAGAACCTTGGCCAACTAAAAGTTAGTGAGTTTATCACTCAACTAAAGACTCAAATTGAGAACTTTTCATAAACCAAAATTTCAACCCCGAAAATTCTACGAACTGAATCACCGGATTGTCGCTTCTAATCTTAGGGTTATCGATGATAAAGGGGGACAGGTCGGAGTACTGACAAAAGAAGAGGCTCTTAGAAAAGCTCAAGAAATGGATCTTGATCTAGTACTGATCGCGCCAAAGGCCCAACCTCCGGTCGCTAAAATAATTGACTTTAAAAAATTTCTCTATCAGGAAGAAAAGAAAAGCAAGGAAGCCAAAAAAGGAATAAAAAAAAGTACCACAAAGGATATTTCTCTAAGTCTGTTTATTGCCAAAGGTGACTTATTAAGGCTAGTTAATAAAGCGAAAGAGTTTTTAACAGATGGCCACCAAGTAAGAATTAACCTTACACTTCGGGGTCGAGAAATGGGTAAAAAACCAATGGCCTTTGACTTGGTTAACAAATTTGTCAATAGTTTAGGAGAAGTAAATATTTCAAAACCTCCACGAATTGAAGGAAGAGTAATTCGAAGCGTGGTTGCAAAAAAGAAATAGTTTTGAGCAGAATCCATACAACACATTTGAAACAATGTTTGTGTTATGTTAAAATAATTAACTATCAATCAATATGAAAACCAAACAAAGGACAAGAAAATCGGCAGTTAAAAGATTTAAGGTTTCCGCCACGGGGAAGCTTAGCCATCGAGCCAAGGGCTTCCGCCATCTAAAGTCTAAAAAAACCAAAAGATGGCTTAGACGTCTTAAAAAAAATGTAGTAACCAAAGGGTCTTATAAAAAGAGCATATTAAGGATGCTCGGAAAAAAATAATATGGTAAGAATTAAGGCTGGTGTTCAATCCAAAAAACGACATAAAAAGATTTTAAAACTTGCTAAGGGCTATCGGATGACCCGACATAAGCAGTTTGGAAAAGCGATGGAGGCCGTTCTGCATGCCGGCGAGTATGCTTTTACCGGAAGAAAAGACAAGAAAAAAGATTTTAGGAAAATTTGGATTATCCGACTGAATGCTGCGGTAAGGAAATTTGGATTGAGTTATAGTAGATTTGTTCAAAAATTGAAAATGGGAAAAATAGAAGTCGATAGAAAAATTTTATCCAAAATAGCCACGGAACACCCCGCCGTATTCGCAAAATTGATCGAAAAACTGTCAAAATAACACCTTCTTTATCCTTCGGCAACGAGAAGTAAAGATAAATTTATTGTTATTTAAACAATACTTTATTATAATTTCATAATGAATTACGACGAAAAAAAATTTCTTGGAAAGTTAGCCCAAATTGAGACTCTGGTAGATCTTGAAGATCTAAGAATTGAATACCTTGGAAGAAATGGAATTATTAATCAACTATTAAAGAAGATTGTCGAGATTCCCCCCGATGAAAAGAAGGGCTATGGTGTCGAGGTGAACAATCTAAAAAATCGGATAAATCAACTACTTGACAAAAAAAAGAATACACTCAATAACCGAATGTCGGCAGAATTTTTTGATAAGACACTCCCCGGAAAGGAGTACCCAAAAGGAAGCCTTCATCCTATTTCAACGACCATTGAACAGATCGCCTCTATTTTCCAAAAGCTTGGTTTTATAAGAGTTTCTTATCCTGAAATTGAGTGGGAACACTTTGCTTTCGAGACTTTGAATATGCCTAAAGGACATCCGGCAAGAGATGACTTCGAATCTTTTTTTGTCGACGAACCGGAAGATAAGGAAAGGGGGAGAATGGTCCTCACCCCTCATACGTCTTCGGGCCAGAACCGAGAGATGCTTAGATTAAAAAAGCCCCCGATACGGATGATTAACATTGCTAAATGCTATCGACGTAACTGGGATGCCACCCATGCGCCAATGTTTTATCAATTTGAAGGTCTTTGTGTCGATAAGAACATCAATATTACCCATCTAAAAGGAACAATTGAGTACTTTGCTAAAAAATTTTTCGGTCCCGATAGGCAAATTAGATTAAGACCTCATCACTTTCAGTTTACCGAACCCTCCTTCGAAACCGATATTAGCTGTAATATCTGCAAAGGAACCGGTTTTGTTAACGGTTTAAACAAAAAAATGGACAAGGCTAAATGTCGGGTTTGTAAGTCGGGCTGGTTGGAGCTTGGCGGCAGCGGTATGGTTCATCCCTCGGTTTTAAAAGCGGGCGGAATCGATCCAAACGAGTATACGGGATGGGCTTTTGGCTTCGGACCCGAAAGATGTCTGATGATGAAGTTAGGGATAGATGAGATTCGCGACCTATACGGCGGCGATATTAGATTTTTAGAACAGTTTTAAACAATGAATATAAAAATTACTCATAATTGGTTACTTGAATATTTAGAAACCAATGCGTCACCCGAGGAGATTCGCGACTATCTCTCATTAGCCGGTCCTTCCGTCGAGTCGGTGGTCAGATTCAACTCCGATTGGATCTATGATATCGAAGTTATCTCAAACCGTGTTGACTATGCCAGTATCGTCGGGATTGCTCGTGAGGCAGCG
>MWSR01000022.1 GCA_002050095.1 Microgenomates bacterium UTCPR1 | reverse complement strand
AGCGGACAAAAACCTTGAACCCAGGATTTTAGTGAGGTCAACTATAAATGAATTTTTAGTTCAGATGCAAATTGAAATCAGATCAAAAGATGGGAGGAAATTTATCGCCTTGCCTTATCATGCCGTAATAAAGAACATTGATGATTTTGCAAGCAATAAGAGATCGTTTAAAAAAATATTAGAGGTAATAATGTATAATAGATCTCATGTACGTTCCTCCGCAACAGATTCTTGAAAACTATGCTAAGGTGATGGTTGATTTTGCGCTCGGGAAGGGGAAAGGGATTAAAAAGGGGGATGTGGTCTACCTTGTCTACGACCTTGAGGCAAAACCCTTGGCGCTTTCAGTTTTCAAAAGAATTCTTGAGGTTGGTGGTCATCCAATCGTGAAATCAGCAGATGAAGATTTTGAGAGAGAGATGTTTAACACCGCATCGGACGATCAGCTAAAATTTTTTCCGAAAAAGTATTCAAAGTCGTTAATTGATACTATCGACCATAGGCTTTATCTAATTGCGCCGACAGATCCGTTTTTACTTAAAAACGTTGATCCAAAAAAGATTATTTTGGCAAATAGTAATAAACAAGCCTTAAGAAAATGGCTTTTTGAGAAGGAGGATAAGGGTAAGTTGACATGGTCACTTTGTCTTTACGGAACAGAGGGCATGGCTAAAGAGGCAGGCCTCACGATTGAGGATTTTTGGCAAGAGATAATAAATGCTTGCTATTTGGATCACCTCGATCCGCTAAATACCTGGAGGAAGACATTTGACGATATTTCTAATTTGATAAAAAGAATTAATAAACTTCCGATTAAAAAGTTTCATATGATTTCAAAAGACACCGATCTTTTTATCTCCTATGGTGAAAAAAGACAGTTTCTTGGCGGAAGGGGAGCAAATATTCCATCTTTTGAAGTATTCACATCACCCGATTGGAGAGGGATAAACGGAAAAATCTACTTTAACTTTCCGCTTTATCGTTACGGAAATATCATAAAAGATATCCATCTTGAGTTTAAGAATGGCGTCGTTGTTAAAGCAAGAGCCAATAAAAATGAAGGACTTCTCAAAGAAATGATAAAGCAAAAAAATGCCGATAAAATAGGAGAGTTTTCTTTAACCGATAAGAAATATTCAAAGATAGGCAAATTTATGGCCAATACTTTGTATGACGAAAACTTTGGAGGAGATTTTGGTAACTCTCATCTGGCAGTTGGTACATCCTACCATGAGGCTTATACCGGCAACGTTCGCAAAGCAACCGAAAAAGACTGGGAGAGATTAGGATTTAATGAGTCAATTGAGCACTGCGACATAATAAATACCAATCCAAAGACCGTTACGGCCATCTTAAACGACGGTTCGGAAATACTTGTTTACAAAAACGGAAGTTTTGTGATATAACTAATCGTATGAGGCTGTTGAATATCCTTAAAGAGGATAACATTATCAGAGTCTCGCCTGAAGATCACCTCTCTCATGTTTTAGCCAAGCTCTCGACTTCGCACGATGCCGCTTTTGTGTTTGATGATAAAGACAAATTCCTTGGCGTCATTAGTCCTTACTATTCGGCTATTAAAAGCTCTCATCCCGGTAACACCAAAGTGATAAATTGTATCACCCGGCCGCCAAAAGTATATCTGAACTTTCCGATATCCAAGGTCTGTGAACTCTTCATTCAATCTAAGATTCATTATCTGCCTGTTTTCTCTATCGACGATCGTTTTCAGGGGATTGTCTCGGTTCGGCGGGTTCTTTCTCACTTCAAGAGTATGCCTATTTTTAAGATAAAGTTGGGTGACATTGCCAGAAAATACAATCGAACTCTGGTCACGATTAAGTCCGATGACTCGATCAATGATGCTTTTCATCTATTTAAAGAGAAAAAATTCTCCAAGTTGGTGGTTGTTGATTTTGCCGGAAAGTTGAAAGGAATTTTGACTTATTACGATATTATCAACTTTATTATCGGTCCGAAAAATAAAAAAGGAAAAGCCAACAAAATCGGAAATAAAAGTAGCTTTTATAACCTACACGTTAAAACCTTTGCAAGGAGCTATGTTATTACAATGAATAAAGACAAAGAGCTTGTCGATGTAATTGATGTTATTATCAAGAAGAAGATTGGGAGCGTAATTGTCATCGATAAAAATCGAGTACCGATTGACATTGTTACCAGTAGCGACATTTTAAGATATTACATTACCAAAGAAAAGTCGGGCTTTTTTAAGCAAGTGTCTTCAAAAATTGACAGACTTCTTTTAAAGAAAGAAACTTGAGCGGATAAGAAATTTTTTTATCGACAATATTGGTCATCCAAAGTACTTTTACTTTCGTATTTTTGTTTAGTTCTTTTACGATATCAAAGTTATCCTCGACATAGGCATCGAGTTTGAGTTTTCTGATCATTATGGATTTGAATTCGGGAGGTTGAAGATTGTCGGCGTTGAGAAATACTTTATAGAATATTTCATTTGATTTTATTCTTTTTAACCAGTCTTCAAAGTCGTCTTTGAGAAAACCGTATCGACCGGTAATCAGGTAAAATCTGAATCTATTGTTTTTTGATAATTTCTTTATATCTTCAAGACCGGGATTTGCCATAAAACTTGTCTTATGGAGGATTTTCCAGATAAATTTTGTCGGTTCTGCTTGAGGAATAAAAAACTTCCTGTCTTTTGTTTTTTTGATTTTAGCCTTGAAGATGTCGCTCACTAAAGCCCGAAAAATTCTTATTGGATTATAGAGAATTACACCATCAAGATCAAACCCGACTTTTATCATTTTCTTTCTCATAACTTTGTATAATTATAACTTAATGCTTAGCAAATACAGAACCAAGATAATTATTTTTCTGATAATTCTTATTGGACTCATATTTCGTTTTAACAATATTAACTGGGACGAAAACTATCATCTGCATCCCGATGAGCGATTTCTAACTATGGTTGCCGGAGCAATGACGACACCGAAGACTTTTAACCAATACTTTAACCAAAAAACTTCTCTTTTTAATCCGACAAATATCGGTTACAACTTTTATGTTTACGGTACTTTTCCTTTAACTCTAATAAAAATAATGGCTCAACAGTTAAAGTTGGATAACTATAACGGAATTACGATCTTGGGAAGAAGTATTTCGGCATCACTTGATCTCCTGGTCGTCTATTTTGTTTATGGGATATCAAAAGTCGTCTTTCGCAAAAATCGCCGAATTGCTATTTTTGCGGCTTTATTTTATGCTATTTCGGTTCTCCCAATTCAACTTTCTCATTTTTTTACGGTTGACACTTTTCTTAATTTCTTTATGGTTGGTTCGGCCTATTTTATTTTAAAAAAAAGAAAGATAGTCTCGGCAATTTTTTTCGGATTGGCGTTGGCTTGTAAAATAACTGCGGTGTATATCTCTCCTTTATTATTGACTATCGTTATGATTGATAATTTTGAGAAGCGATACAAAACAAAATATAAGTTTATTTCGAATCTAATCTTCGATTTCATAGTTTTATTCTTAGTAGGTTATCTAACTTTGAGAATTGCCGATCCGTATTTTTTTCAAAAGCCGTCATTTTTTGACCCGAGAATTAGTGAAAGTTACTTACAAAACTTGAAAACCCTCAAAGGACTTCTTGTTATCAACGACAGTAATTGGTATCCGCCAATGGTCCAATGGCTTAGCAAAAACAGTATCTACCACAGCTTGGTAAATAACTCAATTTACGGTTTTGGAGTTGTTAATAGTATCCTTCTCATTATCGGATTTTTATTTTTTTTCTTTTCCTTTATCAAACGGAATTTAAGCCGGTCATTGATAAAGGTAATAAAAGGAGCGGTGGGTGATCCTGAACTAAAAATTTTTATCTTCGCTTTCTGGACTATTTCATTTTTTGTTTTCGAAATGCTCCAGACAACTCCGACGCTGCGATATTTTTATATTATTTATCCTTACCTGGCGATATTTGCCGCGATCGGATTGGATTCTTTGGTTGGTTTTATTAAAACCTACTGTCGAAGCGGTAGTCGGAGAGCTATTATCTATAGCATAATTTTTATCTCTTTATTCATTTGGCCATTAATGTTTTCATCTATCTATTTTTTGAGAAACTCACGCGTTGCTGCTTCGGAGTGGATATTTGCTAACCTTCCCAACGGGGCGATGATTTTGTCGGAGGCCTGGGATGACGGCCTGCCTTTTTCCTTGTCGGACGGAAAAAAGACCTTCGTCGCCGAACAGCTGCCGATATTTGATCCCGATACAAAAGAAAAACAAGAAAAAATGAACGGGCTCTTTACGATTGCCGACTACTATATCTTGACGTCAAATCGCGGTTGGGGAAGTATAACGACGGTTCCAAAAAAGTATCCGTGGATGAGCAGTTTTTACCGTAAATTATTAAATGGGGAGGATGGCCGGTTTGAAAAGGTTAAAGAGTTTACTTCATATCCGTCAATAAAGTACCTGGGGATTCCTTTAGAGTTGCCCGATCAATGGGCCGATGAGAGTTTTACCGTCTATGATCACCCAAAAGTTATAATTTATAAAATAAAATGACTTACTTTGACAACGCCGAAAAGCAGTACCCCGTAGAACAAATCCTGAACCCTCCTTTACACACTCAAAAAGAGATAGGGATTATTTTAGAAATTATCAAAAAAAACAAAATAAAATCGGTAGTCGACTTTGGAGCCGGTACCGGTCGATTAACGATACCGCTTCTTAGAAATAATATCAAAACAACTGCTGTTGATATAAGCTCTTTGTCTTTAAAAAAAATTTCGATTTTGGTAAAAAAGATTAATAAAACAAAACTGATTGCTTTCTCCGATATTATTCCTAATAAAAGAATCCAAGCCTTTGTAGGCGCCGATATTCTTCATCATATAAAAATAGACGACTATTTTAAATTATTCTCACAAAGATTGAGTAGGGGAGGAATGATAGTTTTCTCCGAACCGAATTTCTTTAATCCTTCATGGTTTTTCTTTGTAACTCTTTTCTTAGATTGGAGAGAAGAAAAAAGGATGGTATTCAGTACCAGTTTGAATTTAGTCGGCAAATTAAAAAAACACGGATTTAGCGACATTAAATTTACCGGCCTGGGATTGCTTCCTCCGATATTTTTCAACAGACTACCTGTTTTGGCAAGGTTAAATTACTGGTTAGGCGAGCTGCCCTTATTAAAGTATTTTGCATATAGGATTATTATTTCCGCTCATTTGAAAACACCCTTTCGATAAAACATAAGCCTGTATCCTCCTAAGTTGATTTATCGTTTAATAATAGATCATTGTAAATTCGGTAAAATTGCTTAATATCAAAGATTTTTTTCGCATTGGCGATCGATGTTTTGTTGATAAATTGCTTTCCGCTTCTTACAATTTTTTTAATAGCTACATTAATTTCATCGGAGCTTTTAGGGGTTACCAAAATTCCCATTTGAGTAAGCCGGATCGGGACTCGAACTCCGGGAAGATTTGATGCGATAACCGGTGTCTCTTGAAGCATTGCTTCGGCCTGAACCATGCCAAAAGCCTCTGTTTTATTGATCGAAGGAAGAACCAGAACGTCGATTGTTCGATAGAAAGCGCTTAATTCACCTCCAAACAGATTATCAAGAAAAAGGTGTTTAATCTTCGTTTCTTTCAAAATTATTTTGATTTTATTGTAATAATCTTCTTCGCCGACAACCTTCTTTCCGTATGGTCCGGCAAATACCAAAGTAGTATTTTTCATTTTTTTTATCGCCGAGATAAGATACTCAAGACCTTTCTCCGAGGCAATACGGCCGGCGTAACCGACCCAGAGGTCCTTCCCCTTCATTTTTTTTAGAGCGGCGGATTTTATCGATGAGGGTTTGAAAGAAGCAACCGGAGGTAAACAGTAAACTGTTTTTTTATGAAAAAATTTGAATAGTTTTAAACTACTAAAATAGTCTTTTGTATAGGCGACTATATTATTTGATAGATAAAGCTGGATGAATACCGACAGATTAAGAAAGAAATTAATAATTTTATTTATTAAATTACTGTTTAAAAATACCTGACAATGAAAAATCGAAACTATTTTCTTACCGAATATTTTGGCAATAAGCGCTAAAAAAACTCCTTCAAAGTTAGGGATATTTAATATGACGAGATCGTTTTTTAACACTTCTTTTAAAAAGTAAATAATTGATTGAGGGGAAATGAAACCCTTTGATAGTTTAAGAGAGTAGGGGAGATAAGTAATTCGAGGATTACCGGAAACATTGGTTAAATGCTCCTTATGAGGAAATGTTAGAATGGTGATGTCGTTATTTTTTGCCAGTTCATTAAAAAGTTTTTTCGTATAAGTGGTCAGGCCGGAGATGTATGGATAATAGTATGTGGAAAAAAATAGGATACGCATTATCTTAACACTTTTATAAATTATCTTTTTGCCAGTTGATTAATTCTTTGATGCCGGCTTTAAAATCAGTCTTTGCCTGCCAGTGGAGTTTGTCTTTGAGTTTTTTGTTATTTGAAACATAAAAATCTTGATCACCGGGCCTTTGTTTTTTGTAGATTATTTTTACCTTATGACCATAGACTTTTTCCAATTGTTTAATTACCGTAATAAGGTTGTAGGCGTTTTTCGGACCGCCACCGATATTAAAAGCTTGACCTGAAATTTTATTTATATTCTTAATCGCCAGTTCATAGGCCTCGATAAGATCTTCAACATATAATAAATCACGAATTTGACGGCCGCTTCCAAAGATGGTAATCGGCTTTCTAAATAAAAATTGTTTGGAAAAATGGGCGACCCACCCTTGGTCTTCGACGCCAAACTGTCGTTTTCCATAGATGCACGATTGACGGAAAACAACCGTTTTCAAACCATATATTCGATGATAATCTAAAGCATAGGCATCAAACGCCCCTTTAGAGCAACCGTAAGGAGAGATGAAGTTGAGCGGGGTGGTTTCGTCGAAGCCAGAAGACAGTTGGGTTCTTGTTGGGGACGGCACATCGCCATAGACTTTGTTTGTTGATGAATAGATAAAAATCGCTTGCGGATTTGATTTTCGTATTTCATTTAGAAGAAGAAACCCTGATTTCAGATTGGAATTGAAGTCGATGGCGGGATTTGAGACAGAAGTGGTTACGGCAGTTTGGCCGGCCAGATGGATAACAACATCGGACTTATTCAGATCTTTTTTGTAGTTTTTTAGGTTACCGACATCCGATTTTATGATCTTTATTCCGGGGTAGTTCTTTTTTAGGAATTCTGCATTCTTATCAACGTTGGCTCGGGAGAAATTGTCAACCAGAGTTATCCGGTTTTGATTTTTTTTAGAGAAATTGATGGCCGTATTACTACCGATGAATCCAACGCCTCCCGTTATTAAAATATTCATAATTGAGTTTTAGATGTTCATCAATTATACTAAAAACTATGCTTCCCGTATTACTTGATTTAAAGTTTATAAAAATTTATACCTTTGGAATTTTTTTGGCCCTTGGATTTCTTTGGTCGACCTTTGTCTTATGGAGAAATATCAGACTTACTTCTTATAAAGAAGAGGAGGTATTTGACGGATTGTTTGTTGGTATGGCCGGTGGGTTGCTTTTCGGAAGGTTAGTTTATGTCATCTTGAATTTTAAAGACTTCGGATTTAATCTTTTAAAATTTCTATTAATTAACGGGTATCCGGGGATATCTATTTTTGGATCGATGATTGGTTTCATCGGAGCGACACTGATATTTTTCTCGGTCAGAAAAATTAAGTTTTTAGTAATCATTGATTATTTTATGACTTCGTTATTTATTGGTTTAGTCTTTGGCAAGTTAGGCAGTTTTTTTTCCGGGAGCGAAGTAGGGTCAAAAACAAATTTCATATTGAAAACAAAATATTTAGGTTTTGACGGGTGGCGTCATCTAACTCCGTTTTACGAAGCCGTTCTATTTATGTTGGCATCTCTTTTAATGCAGAAATTACTGATGGAAATAAGGAAAGGAAAGTTCTCTTCCGGCTTTATTTTTTATCTGTCGATTGGTTATTTTTCTTTAGTTTATTTTGTATTTGACAGAATGAAGATAAATCATCTATACTTGTCGGGTTATAGTTTTAACTGGTTATTGTCGGCTATTTTATTGTTGACAATCGGAGTTTATTTCATTTATTATTTTAGGAGTCATATCATAAATTTTTTTAAACTATATGGACAAAAAGTTGTCAAAGGAGTTCATTTTAAGTCAAAAACAGAAACTTCAAAAGGAGAAAGAAAAAAGTCTTAAACATATTGAGGAATTGAAAAAAGACGATCCTTTTTTAGATCCGGATCATGCTTCGGATAATGCCGCCGTTGATACCGATGTAAGAGAACAGGTAGGGCACGACACAATCGAGGCAGAAGTCAAGGACCTGGAAAGAAGAGTCGAGGAGATAGATGTTGCTTTAAGAAAGATCTCTAAAAATCAGTACGGTATCTGTGAACGGTGTAAAAAATACATTCCTCAAGCAAGGTTGAAGCTGATTGCGGAAGCAGCTTATGATATTGATTGCGAAAAAAAACTTCGTAGGTAGTATTATCATCCTAATTCTTTCTCCATTAATTTAGAAAAATTACCGTATAGGAAGAGTAGACTGCGGATTTGGATTGATAAAGGAGGAGAGGACGGCTATACTGGATTATTATGGGAGAGGTTTCATTAAGGTTAATTTTTGATCTTTTATTGTTTTTAGGTTTACCTTTCGGTTTTGCGTCATTATCAAAGAAGCTAAAGCTCCCGCCACTAATAGGCTATATTATTGGCGGTTTGGTATTTGGAAATTTGGCCGGTAGTATTCCGGCAATGGAGGCAATAAGAAACTTTGCCTATTTTGGAATAATCTTGCTCCTGTTTACAGTCGGGCTGGAAACGAATTTTACCAGGATTTTGTCGATAAAAAGGATTATCCTGATTGCCGGTTCATTGCAACTGCTTGTTTCGTTGATTTTTATTTTTTTAATCTCTTTATTATTTAAATTTTCTCTATTAGCCTCTATTTTAATTGGTATCGCTCTGGCATCTTCTTCAACCACCATTGTTGCTAAGATAATCCAAGATAGAGGAGAGGAGGGGTCGTTTGTTAGCGAAGTAACAATGGGAATCCTCCTATTTCAGGACATAGCTTTTATCCCTTTTTTGATCATTTTTTCTTCAATCACATTCGGTGAAATGTCAACGGTTAAAGTTGGTGGAAAAATTTTATTTAGCTTAATTGAGTCGGGTCTAATAATATTTGCTCTTTTTTATTTAGGACGAAAGCTAATCCCTCGCATATTTTCGCGAATTGCTAAAGCATCGAGAGAACTTTTTAATCTTTTTATAATTATCTTTATTTTATTTATTACGGCTCTATCTTTATTTTTAAAAATCCCTGCGTTGATAGGTGTTTTTATTGCCGGTATCCTACTTGCTCAAACTCTTGAGCAACACCATATTTTTTCGGAGGTTCGCCCTTTGCGTGATCTTTTGGCGGTTATTTTTTTTGTATATATCGGGACCAATATAAGAATTTCCGAAATTTTTAATGTCATTCCTCAAATATTTCTTTTTACTTTTTTAGTCATTTTGGTGAAGGCACTAATTATCTTATTTATTTTCTTGTGGATGAGATTTCACTCAAGAACGAGCTTTAACCTGTCTTTATACCTTTTTCAGATAGATGAAGACGCTTTTATTCTTATGTCGACCGCAATGGTCAACGGACTAATCTCAAGATCGGATTACCTGTTTATAATTTCCAGTGTTTTATTGACTCTGATTATCACTCCCGCTTTGATAAAAAATAAAGAGAAAATTTACAAAGGGATTCGGCAGTTAATAAAAGAATATTTGCCTTTTCTTGAAAATTTTATTGTTCATAAACTGGATACCGACCAATCACCGATTGATGAAATAGAGATTAAAGACCATATCGTTATCTGCGGTTACGGGAGGATAGGCAGATATATAGGCCGCTCGCTAATGATGGCCAATATTCCATATATTGCCATTGATTATAATCTTTATATCGTCGAGAGAGCAAAGAAACAAGGAGTCAATATCATCTATGGAGATCCATCGGATATTGACATTTTAGACTACGCGCAGGTTGACGAAGCGGCGGTAATTATTTTGGCGGTTCCCGAAAGGGATATCCAAGAGGCAATCGTCTTGAATGCAAAAAAGTTAAATCGAAAGATTTTTATCATAAGCAGGATCCATCGAGAAGCCGATCAGGTCCGTATGAAAGATATGGGAGTGAATTTGATCATCCAGCCCGAATTTGAAGCTTCACTTTCAATAGTTCAGAAAATTTATCGTTGGCACAGATTGGGTAAGGAGGAGATAATTAATAAAATTAAACGGCTAAAGATTGAGCACGGCGTAGCCTAAAAGCGGATGAAATGATAAAAATCAGAGTACCAAAAATTAAGGCTAAAATAGTCGGCTATGTTGTATTATCTGCTTTGGTTATCTACGCTTTATGGAAGATGATATCCAATTCGGTGTTTTTAAAGGGGGAGGAAAGGGTAAACGTAGTTTTTTTTTCGGAAAATACCGCCTTTTTTTCTCTGTCGAAGAAAGATGTCAACTACTTATTTGAATTTACGCCGGAAGTTGAACTCTTGGTTCCGGGAGGTTATGGTCAGTATAAATTAGGAGGACTTGGTAAGTTGGTTAGCTTAGAGAAGAAACCGGACTTATTCCGCAAAACCTTTTCCGTTGCAACTTCTTCGTTTGTTGACCTATATTTTTATCCACGAAAAACCGATATTTATTACTCAAATAATAGTCAGTCTTTCTTTCCAAAAATTTCGGACATTTTATTTTCGAAGTCAAACGCCAATATTGTTGATCGATTAATTTTGGTTACAAAATTGTTTGATAGAAACAGGTCCGAGTATAAAATAGTAACCAACCTTCCATTGCCGTTTAGTCACGAAGAATTTTATAAAGATTTTCAGGGGAGCTTTTACAAAACTTCTTATCGAGAAAAAATGACTACGGTTCAAATTCTTTATCAAAAAAGTTATTCTACCGCCTTACTTTTAAGTCATCTTATTGAGGGAGAAGGGATTAGGGTTGTCGATTTAAGTGAAGATGAGAATATTGAGAGCCGGTGTCGAGTAATCAGCAAAAGTAACGACTTTATTGTGGAAGCACTCGCATCTTTTTTTCGTTGCCGGATAGAAAAGGGGAAGACCGATGTTTCTGATATAATTATCAAGTTAGGTAATCTTGAGAAAGATTGGGCGGTAAAATAATATGATATTCTGGTTTATTATAATTCTGGTTTCCTCATTTGTCCTGGCCGCCAGGTCGATGACCGATTTTGAGATTCCTAAAGAGATTAAGTATCTTCTTGATTCGAAAAGAATAAAAGGCTCAATAATTTTTTTTAAAGGTAAGGCTAAACATTATTCTTCCGATTCCTCACGATCATCCGTCCCATAGGGAAGGTATTCTTTGTCTTCGTTTGCCAATGATTCGGCTAATTTTTCAAGATCATTATCGGAGATCTCTTCGACTTCTTCTTCTTTTCCTTCGATCTCTTCCATGTTGATGTTTACCATATTAACTTTGTTATTAATAGGAAATGAAGCATAGCGGGATACCCGTTTTCCCCGTTTTTCTTCTTTCAAAAAAACGGTAACCGCTTTCAAGTTGGCCTCTTTTATGTAGGAAGAAAAAACGCTTCCCGCTTTTATAAATATGGTCAGCCTTTTGGAAATATCATCAGGAAGACAGCCGATATAATCTTTATTTTTTGTCCTTATTTCGATTCGCCTTTTTTTCGGAATAAGAAATATTTCCTGACCGACCGTAAGACCAGCCAGAGTAATTTTCTGTCCGCAGTTAACCAAAACCACCGTTTTTGTCTTTCCTGGCACATCCAAAAAAGCGTATGGGTCCAAGCTGGTAGGTGAGAGTTGTTTAACTTTTTTGGACTCCAATATCTTTATTCTTTCCAGGTTTTCTTCGATAAGATGATTGCCCGGTTGGAGTTTTTTTGCCTTCCGATAGGATTCCTTAGCTTTGGCTATCTTACCTTTCTGAAGGTAGGCAAAACCAAGTCGAAGAAAGGCATCAACATTCTTTTTGTCTTTTTTTATGATCTTTTCGTTTTCACTGATAGCCCCATCCCAGTTTGATTTGATGGCGGCATTAATCGCTTCTTGTTCAAGATTTTGAATAGTATCCATATTTTCAGAATAAAGTTTAGTATACCCTTTAGATTTCAAATTTCAAGGGTATAATAGATATATGAGTGGACATTCAAAGTGGGCTAATATTAAGCGAAAAAAAGAAGTTAACGATAAGGTAAAAGGAAACATATTTTCAAAACTTTCACGATTAGTAACGATTGCCGTCATTGAAGGTGGTGGAATCACCGATCCGGACAATAATCTAAAATTAAGATTGGCGATCGAGAAAGCACACTCTTTTAATATGCCGAAGGAAAATATTAAAAGAGCGATTGAGAAAGGGGTCGGTCCCGATAAGAGTAAGATGGTTGAGATAGTGTATGAGGCATTTGGGCCTTACGGAGTGTCTTTGATAATTCTAGCCCACACAGATAATCAGAATAGAACTCTTGGCGAAGTTAAAAGCGTACTGGATAGAAACCAGGGAAAGCTTGGTAGTATGGGTTCGGTATCCTATTTATTTACAAAGTGCGGGCTGATTGTCATCGATAAGAAAGAAGTTGACCAGGAACGTTTATTTGAAATTTCCGAAAAGCTTGAAGCCTTAGACGTGGCCGAAGATGACTTAAAATATAGTATCTATATTCCTTATTCAAAGTTAGGACATATTAAAGAAGCTCTTAACAATGTTAATTATGACTCTGCCGAAGTTGATTATAAGCCTCAAAACCCAATTAGCATCGAAGATGACGCAAAACTTGAAAAAATCTCGTTATTGATAGAGCACTTGGAAGCCTTGGAAGATATTCAAAAAGTTTTTGCAAATCTATAGTTTTTTAATATGAGCTCGAATAATCTGATAGCAAATAGACTCAAGAATGTTAAGAATTTTTTTATTCGATCTATTAATCGAAGAGCGGTTAAGATAGAGAAGCGAGTGAGATTGGTTATCAGTAGTTTAATAATGGTTTTCTTGATGATTTTTTCTACTTCGTTTTACTTTGATAAAGCCCCAATCTTTATAGCTGTCTTTACGATTGTCGGCTTTCTTGTAAGTTATTTTGCCTTGCTTGAAGAGATTGAAGATATGGACTGGTTTGGCTTGTTTTTTCTTCCGATAGTTTTGACCGTATTTTTTTACCTTTTTTACTTTCTTTTTCCGGGAAGATGGCTTACCAGACTGCCGTTTTCGATATTTTACGGAATTTCATTTTATGCCGTGTTGCTGTGTTCCAACATATTCAATGTCGGAGTGGAGAAGAGCCTCCAACTTTATCGGGCCGCTTTCTCAATTAACTACTTCTATCTGACGGTTGTATCGTTTTTAATCTTCAATGTATTATTTTCATTTAAGGCCGTATTCCTATTAAATGCACTTATTGTCGGCAGCTCGACCTTTTTTCTTTCAATCCATCTTTTCTGGACGATCAGGCTAAAACGGCATTTGGAAAGGGAAGTAATTATTAAGTCGGCGTTTATGGCTTTGATCTTAATTGAAACGACGATAATAACAAGCTTCGTACCCTTAAGAACTCCAATAGTATCGCTTTTTTTGACGACAACCTTCTATAGCTTAGGCGGACTAGTCTACAATCAGATTGACGGTAAGCTTTTTAAAGAAACCACTCGTGAGTATATTGGAGTCTGGATTTTCGTATTATTGATAACTTTTCTTTCAATTACTTGGTAAAAGATTATTGAATTTTAGCTTTGAGTTAGCCTTTGATATATATAGGGGTAGGTGGGGATAGGGAAGAGAGGAGAGGGAAATCCGACGGACGTGAATTAATAACCTATAGTAATAATTTATAACGGACGTGATTAAAACTATAGGATAATAATTAGCTTCAAATTTATTAAATATGTTTACTAAATATATCACGAATGAATACCCAGCAAAATTAAGGCTAAATTAAGAATATAGACGGTCACTACGCTCTAAAATACCTTAATGCCACTGTGGATAACTATTGTATTTTAGCCTCGTTTTTTATGATTTGGATTGATAGAACAATCTAAATAGAATGTCAATAGCAACGTATTACTTATGGGGTAATGAAGAAAGATATGGATATTTAGCCTCAAAAAGTAATAATTAGAGCGATATAATAAGCTAAATCAAGCTCCACTAATTGGATAGATTTTTGACTTCGGAGAAGAGCCTTTTCCTGCACAATTAAGCTGGAATTAACTTATCAAGAGAGTGATAAAGACGATTAGTATTAGGTAGTTATCCAAAAGAATAGAGGTGTTAGTCCTCCGACATTAATATGGCAAAAATCAGATCCCAACTATGACGGCAAAATCAAGACACATCTGCCAGGAGTAATGAGGGTATAAAACGTCGTAAATTATATCTTTTACGATGTTTCGCACGGCTGACGGAGGAGAAGTGTCGGATTGTTATTACAATCTAAATTATTAATTAATTATTAATTAATAATTTAATTAAAATTTAATTTATTCCTAAAAATCCCCTTTTATCCTCTCTTGGTCCCGACCCTTCCCAGGAGCTATTTTTACCGCCTCTCCCCTATGCTCATTTATAGATTTAGACAGTCATAACAGTAAAAAGCGTACTACTTCCCTACTTTTTTATCGTGTCGGGGAGTGGGAAAGTAGACTGGATCCCGGCCTTCGCCGGGATGACAAGGGAGAAAACGGGATGACGGGAGAGGGACTGGGAGACAGAAATGCCACGTGATGACAAAGAAAGCCGAGGGATACGGTATTAATTCAAAAGTCAAAAGTAAAAAGTTATTAATTTTTGTATAATTTAAGCTATTATTACAATATGGATGTCTTAGAAGTCGATAATCTAAAGAAAGCTTTTGGTGATTTTGTAGCCGTTGATGAGGTATCTTTTACTATAAAAGATGGTGAGGTCCTTGGCGTACTAGGACCAAACGGTGCCGGAAAGACAACAACAATCCAGATGCTTCTTGGCGCTTTAACGCCAACATCAGGCAAAATACGCTATTTTGGTAAAGACCTATCCAATAATCGGGAAGAAATATTGGAACAGATAAACTTTTCATCCACTTACACCCAGATGCCCGAAAATCTTAGATTGAGAGAAATTTTGACTTATACCGCCTATCTTTATCCTGTTTTCAACATAAATGGAAAAATTAGCGAACTGATTAGAACATTTCAGCTCGAAGATCTGATCGATAAAGAGATACATACGATGTCAGCTGGACAGAAAACGCGGGCAAACCTCGCAAAGGCGTTTATAAATAAGCCAAAAGTTTTACTTCTTGACGAGCCGACAGCATCACTTGATCCCGAGTTAGCGGGCCATGTTCGGGATATCATATTATCGGAAAAAGAGAGATCCAATATCTCGGTCCTTTTTACTTCACATAATATGGCGGAGATTGAAGAGATCTGTGATCGGGTTATTTTTATGAATCAAGGAAAGATAGTTGCTAACGATACTCCCGACAATTTGGCAAAGACGATTGAGATATGTCATCTGGATCTTTTGATAATAGATGGCCTAAAAAGAACTATTGAGATGTGTGAAAAAGAAAAGAGGAAATATAGGTTGAGCGGAAGATCAATAGTCATCGATGTTAAGGAAAAAGAGTTGGCGGAATTTTTGAGAAACTTGATGAAGAGAGGTATATTCTATGACAGAATTTCAATAGAGAAACCGACTCTCGAGGATTATTTTTTGTCGGAAACGGAAAAATGAGAATAAGACGAATTTACGGATTAGTTTTGAGATATTACTACTATTTCTATCATGCACTGGATCGGATGATGGATTCTTTTTATTGGCCGATAATTGATCTGTTATTGTTTGGCTTAACCAGTCTGTCTTTAATTAAATCGCAAGGAGTTGCATCGCCATTGCTTTCCAATGTAATTGGAGGGGTTGTTTTGTGGATCATGATCTGGAGAGGTCAGTATGAAATATCGATTAATTTTTTGGAAGAGTTATGGCGTCACAATCTAATTAATCTTTTTGCAGCTCCGATAAACTTTGAAGAGTGGACTGTTGCCGTAGTAATTACCGGAATCACAAAGGCGCTGGCAAGTTTTCTATGGACAGGGTTGATAAGTTTTTTTATTTTTAAGATAAGTGTATTTAAAATCGGTCCGGTTTTGTGGCTTTATTGTTTTCTTTTGATCATGACGGGTTGGGTGGTCGGGTTTTTGGTAACAAGCTTAATCTTAAGGTTTGGGACGAAGATTCAGACATTTGCTTGGGCCGGTCCGGTTATAATATCTCCTTTCTCAGCCGTGTATTACCCCCTTTCTATTTTGCCTTATTGGGCGCAGGCAGTCTCAAAATTCATTCCTTCAAGTTATGTTTTTGAAAGTATAAGGCAGACGATTGCCGGTAAAGGAGTTAATAAGGAATATGTTTTAATGTCTTTTTTTCTAAATATTATTTATCTCTTTTTGTCGTATATGGTTATGAAGAAGAGTTTTAAGAGTGCTCTGAATAGAGGGCTGATGCAGATATATTGAGATAGCGGTCAGAGATTGGCGGTTAGCTTGCCCTCTGAATCGGATGGCGGATGGCGAATAGACAATTCAAATCGCCTGTTTAATGCTATAATTAGCATTATGAAAGGATTTGTTTTAAAGTATCTTCGCTTTTTTGTTAGGGTTTCGTTGAGATTTCATAAAGTTAAGATAATCGGTATTACCGGCTCGGTTGGAAAGTCGTCGACAAGGGATGTTATCTATTCGATGATGAAGGATAATTTTCGAGTCAAAGTAATTAAGGAAGGTAATTCGGAAACAGGAATACCGCTTGGAATATTGGGGTTAAGTCCCGGTCACTATCGGGTAGTTGACTGGTTAAGAGCGATGGTACTTGCGCCATTCAGAATAAACAACATCAAAAACTATGACTATTTGATTATTGAGATGGGTATCGACTCTCCATACCCGCCGAAAAATATGGACTACCTATTAACCATAGTAAAACCCGATATATCTATAGTTCTAAACGCCTATGCCGTTCATTCGATGCAGTTTGACGATCTGTTTAAAAACGAATCTGAT
>MWSR01000031.1 GCA_002050095.1 Microgenomates bacterium UTCPR1 | reverse complement strand
TATTGGTGGAGATGGCGGTGGATTTACTCAAGAAGGGTCGGCGAGTGGAGTTGTTCAGCCAATATTAAATATTGTCTTTTCTCTTGCCGGTGGCGCCGCTTTTCTTTATCTTATCTATGGTAGTTTTATTGTTGTCACTTCCCAGGCGGATCCGGAAAAACTAAACTACGGCAGAAGGCTTGTTGTTGGATCTATTGTTGGGTTGGTTTTTACCCTCTCCAGTGTTCTTATTGTAAACTTTATAGCGTCGGGAGTCTTAAAAGTACCAGGATTTAACTGAAATACGGGGAAAGGGCTATAAATTAGCTTCTTTTTCCTGTCTTCCTCAAGAAAGCGCCTCCCAACCCCCCAGCTAAAAGAGAAGGAATAAAAAATGTTGGAAGACCCGTAGCCGGAATAGAGTTTGGTTTTATTGGTTTGGTCGTTGGTTGAGTTTTATAATTATTTCCTATTGAAGTTTCTGTTTTTTTATTGGTCGACGACTGATTGGTCTTGTCCTCATCTTTTAATGTTGAAACAGTTGTTGGGGTTGGAGATATTTTTTTTGCAAAGGGGGTAGAGTATTTACCGGGAAGCTTTAATTTGCCGGTAACAACCGAAAAAAACACCAAAACCACCACCAGTCCCAAAACAAAAGATATTACTTTATTAAAACTATCCATATAGTAAATATTATATCAAAATATTTCTTTATTGCAACAACTTGCTTTAAGATGTATATTTATCTTATGGAAAATCCACAGGTCATCATTTCTTGGAAGGCTCCTCTTCGGCCGTATAAAAAACCATCGCCAATGATACTCCGTTTTTATTTAAGTGTTGCCCTGCTGTTGTCGGCAATAATATTTTTTTTTGGAGATAAAATTCTTATTATACCCATCTGGTCACTGGTATTTCTTTTTTATGTTCTAACAATTACTCCTCCTCCCGAAGTTAATAACAAAATCAGTACCTTTGGTATCGATGCGGCCGGAATTACGGTCCGGTGGGAGTCGCTGCTGTATTTCTATTTCGGAAAAAGATTTGGTTTTTATACCTTGACTTTTGTTAGTCAGGCACCCTACAACTATCACATCTACATGGTTGTCCCCAATGAAAAATTAAAAAATGATCTTTTGGAGATATTGTCAAAACATCTAATCTACCAAGAAAGGCCGAGAAAAAATATTACCGATAGACTTCTTGATCTTTTATCGGTTATTATTCCCGACGAGAGTGAAGAAGAGACTCAAGCCGTTTTGCAAAAGCTGGAGAAGGCATCTCTTTGACGCCAAAGGTTCTCCCCCAACTTAAAACCCCTTCGTCCGTTGAAACTAAGAAACCTCTTTTTTGTTTTGCCAACATAATTAAATCCAGATCAACAACGCTGTCTAAAAACCCCGTTCTTGTTGCATTTCTATATCTATCTCTAAATTTTTTTATATATTTTCCGATCTTGATCTGAAAATCTTTTCTTTCGTTAATTTTTTTGTCGGAAAATTCAAGGGCGGCGGCCGATATTTCTTCTTCGGCAATGTTGAGCCCCCGATAGGACCTTGCCCTTATGTCTTCGATTAGTTTATAGAAAATCGATCCCGACAACATAATTGTTGAAACATCGGGGGATTCTATAGTCAAAACCGAAAGAAAGTCGCTTATAAAGGGTTTATTTTTATTGTCGAAAAAACTTAAAAACTCCGATACCGCCCCCGGGGTCATAAAGAATTTCCCTTTGCCGTTCTCATTCAGCTCTCTTCCGATGTTGGTTAATCTAATAACGACATCTTCTGTTTTCTCTCCTAAAGAAAGACCCGCCTCCATGTTAAAAAAAATATTGGTGTCTAAAATAAAAAATTCCATGCTACTCCTGAACCCGAACGGGCATAATAATATGTAAAAAACTACCATCCTTCTCACCCTTAAAGACCGCCGGAGCGTCGGATCTTAGAAGCTCGATTATTACTTTTTTTGCGGGAATACTACTAAGCAGGTCAACCAAAAAACGATAGTTAAAAGCGATTTTTTGTTTTTCTCCCTCTATTTTCGCGTCCTGATAGGTTGTGTTTTCTTCGTTGTTACCCGCTTTTGGACTAATCTTTATTCCGTTATCGTCCGTGTCCAGAACGACGATGTTTGACAAATCTCTGGCAAAAACAGAGACAATTTTAATGTTTCTTAAAAACTCATCCTTATCAACAAGAATCGTCGTTTTTCTTTCCGAGGGAATAACTTTTTCATAGGGAGGATACTCTCCCTCAATTAACCTTGTACTTAACTCGTCTTCCTTTAAAAAGAATGTTAATATTTTTTCTTCGTTATCTATATTAAAAACTACTTCTTTTTCGCCGCCGATAAGCCTTCCTACTTCGATAAGAAACGATGTTGGAACAATTACCGACGATATTGATATGTTTTCCTTGAAAGAATAAAGAGAGAGTCTAAATCCGTCGGTGGTTACAAGTTGAGTGGATCCGTCGGCCGACACAAAGTTGACTCCGGTTAAAACGGGCCTGGTTTCGTCGGTTGATGCCGAAAAAGAAATTAAGGGTAATATGTTTTTAAAAAAATCGGTGCTAATTTTTTGTTTTTCCGATTTGCTTTCTTTAAGAATAGGGAAGTCGGAAGAGGAAAAAACAGGAAACTCTCCTTTTGTCTTTCCTTGAATTAATACTATTGACTTTTCCCTAACATCCACCTCAACGTTACCCTGGGGAAGAAGTGATAAAAACTCACTTATTTTCTTCGGTTCGATTACCGTAATAAAATCTCCTTTTTCAACCAATTTCATAAAGCCATGATAATATAAGTTAAGATTGGTGGAGTAAAAATGAATCTTATCCTTCTCCTTTTTTAAAAATACCCCCTGTAGTGATGTTGACGACGAAAGCTTTGAGGACGTAAACCTTGATGAAAGTATTATCTTGGCCAAAAACTCTTCTTTGTTGATTGAGAATTTCATTAGTTAATATATATTAGTAATAATAGGTCGTGTGTATAAGTGTATAAAAGCCGAGAGGGATTTTCAAGACAAAGCAAAAGACAATATTCTTCTGTGGATGGATGCGGGGTACTATGTTGATGAGATTAGGGTTTGGACCATACTGTCAATGTCTTTTTTAAAATTTTGGTCTTTCATTATCAGACCGGATATTTTCTCCTCGGCGTGAAGAACGGTCGTATGATCTTTTCTTTTCAAGGCCTCTGCGGTATCTATTAGCTTCAAGCCGACATATTTTCTAATTAAATACATCGCCACTTGCCTTGGAACGACAATCGACTCCGTCCTTTCTTTTCCTTTTAGGTGAGACGGTCTGACATTATAATAGGCGCAAACAACTTTTATTACGTCGGAATAAGAGATTCTTTTTGATCTTTCTTCACTTTTTTTTGAAAAAAAATCTTCAACCGCCTCAAGGTCGATGGTTTCTTTTTTTCCCAGGATTTTTGCGTAGGTTGAAAGAAGGACTCCTTCGAGAGCCCTTGAGTCTTCCGTTTTTTCGGCAATAATTTTTGCGGCCTCAATGTCAATGTTAATATTTTTTTCCTTGCTTTTTATCAACACAATAGCCGTCCTCAACTCAAAGTCGGGCGACTGGACGTCGACAGTCAATCCTCCGGAGAACCTTGATTTTAGTCGATCTTCAAGGTTTTTTATTGAAGACGGTGGTCGGTCGGAAGTGAGGATAATCTGGCCGCCGGAAGAGACAATAGAATTAAAGGTGTGAAAAAATTCTTCCTGAATGTGTACTTTGCCGGCAATAAATTGAATATCATCAACAATCAGAAGGTTGAGCATTCGGTATTTTTTTCTAAACTTGGAGGTTGATTTTTCTCTAATTGACTCAATGAGTTCGTTGGTAAAGTTGTCTCCCGGACAAAAAAAGACCCTTTTGTCCTTATTTTTTTCGAGGATTTTTTTTGCGACCGCTTGAGCCAGATGGGTTTTTCCAACGCCGACACCACCATATAAAAATAAAGGGTTATAGGCGGATCCAAGGTTATTTACAACTGCCTGGGCGGCCGCATAGGCAACCTGATTGGTCGAGGACACGGCAAAATTTTCAAAACTAAACTTCTTGTTTATTCCCGCCTTATAATAAAGGTCTTCAATGGCGGGTTCAAAAGATAAAAGAGGCGCGGCAACCCTCTTTTTTGTTGTTTGTGGCGAAACAACAAACTCTAACCGAAGTTTTTTTTTAAAAACAGAAAAAATCTTTCCTTCGACCTCAACCTGTTTTGGATCAAGGTATTTTTTTATTCCAAGATTGTTACAGCCGATAACTATTTTTTCATCAGTCAATTCAACGGGGTGGGTTTGTTTTAAAACAGAGTAGAGGACGGTGTGTTTTTCCCTGTCTTTTTCAAATTTTATTAGGAACTCGTCCCAAAAAGAGCCTAAGAAAGACATATTTATTGTTTGTGGATAACTTGTCCACAAATAATAAACAAAGCCACACAGAATGTCAAGGGTATTTTTAGCCGTAAAAAGAATGAATTAGAGTCGCTGTGTAGTTAAAGCTCACCAAGACCTTGTTTTTTTTGAACCTCTTCTTTAACAAGGTTTAAAAAGCGCTCGGTTGAAGACAGTCTTTTGTGACCCACGAGTTGGGCAATGTATTCAACAGGAACACCCTGTCTTAGCTGGTGAGCAATAAACGTATTTCTTAGATCGTTAACGGTTGCGTCTTTTACACCTATTTCTCTAAAACAACGGCTGATAATTTGCCTGATGTTTCTTATTAATAGAGAGTGGCCCGTCCTTGTGATAAAAAGCCTGTCTTCCTTTGATTCCGGTCTTTTTTTAAGATATTCTTCAATTGATTTCTTAACCGCTTTATTTAGAGGGACGTCTCTCCCAGGGGCCTGACCATAGTTTCTTATATGGATCGTTGATCCATTAATGTCGGTTGTTCTTAAGTTGGCAAGTTCGCCGATCTTCATTCCTGTTTGTAAAAGAATCTCAACGAGCGCATATGTTCGAGCATCTTCTTTGGCAAAGTCTCTCAAAGCACGGTATTCAAGTTTGGTAAAAATTCGCGGAGGTGACTGGATATATTTTGGGTGTGAAACGTCAAGCGAGGGATTCTGATCAATAATTCCCTCTTGTTTTAGGTATCTAAAAAAAGTTCTAATCGAATTAAGCTTTCTTGAAGCCGATTTTTTTGTATAGTTTTCGGTAATTAGTTTTTCAATAAAGCCATTAATCTGATCTTTCTTTATCTCTTTAATATCTTGAACCTCTTTACTCGTCAGATAACCGATAAATTGCTCAAGATCTTTTTTATAGGCTATGATCGTAAAAGACGATTTCCCTTGTGCTTCAAGGTGTTTTATAAACCTCTCAACAAGAGAAGGGAGTAAAACATTATCCATAATGCCCCATAATATATCATATTGTTTTGACTATTTCAAGTAGTTAAACGCCCCCTAACTTCATTTGTGTTTTTTCTTTTCTTTTGGTATATTATATAATTCGCGATTGTGATACTGACTTTGGAGAACGCACAAAGGATAGTAAAACAACGCAAAAGGAGAAATTGAAAGATGCCAAAAAAGAAAGAAGAAAAAAAACAAGGGAACATAATGGACCTGCTTCTTAAAAAACAGCAACCAACCCACTTAAAAAAAGGAAAAGAAGTTGAAGCAAAAATAGTGTCTTTGTCAAAAAAAGGAGTTGTGTTTGACGTCGGTGCAAAAGCCCATGCTCATTTAGGAGAGCTTGAAGTGAAAGAGGTGTCAACCTATCTTCCTTATCTTAAAATTGGAGACAGAATACAGGCAAGGGTTATTAGTGAAGAATCAAAGAACGGTTTTCCGGTTGTTTCTCTAAGAAAGTTCTTTGAGAAGGGCAAATGGGAGATTCTTAAAGAAAAAAAAGAGAAAGAGGAGGAAATAGAGGTTATTTGTGGTGACTATGGGAAGGGTGGTGTTTTTATTGACTTTATGGGAATTAGAGGGGTAATTCCTAAGATTCAACTAATGGAGCCCTATATCGGTTCGCCCGAAAAACTGGTTCATCAAAAAATAAAAGTTAAAATACTTGAGGTTGACAAAGAAAAAAACAGATTAGTTGTGTCGCAAAAAGCATCGGTCTTAAAGATTTCGCAGAAAGACTTGAAAAAGAAGTTTGACGCCATTAAAGAAGGGGGAACATACAAGGCAAAAGTACTGGGTGCTTCCGAATTTGGTGTATTTTGTGAGGTTGAAGGAGTCGAAGGACTAATCCATATTTCTGAAATTTCGTGGGAAAAAGTAAGTAATGCCGCCTCATTTGTTACCGTCGGAGACACGATTAATACCTATGTTGTCGAAAAGAACGAAAGAGACCTAAAACTCAATCTGTCCCTAAAAAGACTGACTCCCGATCCTTGGAAAGAGATCGAGAAGCAATATCCCAAAGACAAAGAAGTTGAAGGAGAAGTTGTTCGCAAGGAGAAGTATGGGTATTTTGTCAAGCTTGGTCCCGGAGTTGAGGGTTTGATTCATATTTCGAAATTAACCGGTTCGGAAAATATTAAAATAGGTCAGAAAATAAAAGCCTTTATTGAAAGAGTATCGCTTAAAGAAAGAAGAATGAGCTTGGTTCTACCTCAAAAAGAAAAACCGGTTATGTATAGATAAGCTTGCTTGCTTAAGATTCAAAACATTTGCAATTACTAATAAAAAATTGTTTAGGTTTTAAAAAAAATTCAATTTTTTAACTTTACTTTCTATCAAAGTCGTCCTCAATCAAAGTCTCTTTGGGAGGCGTAATAACAGCAATAGGTTTGTTATATTTGCAAATTATCAATGGGACTCCGGTTTTGTTCACTTCATCAAGATAGGTCGCTAAATTATCTCGAAGCATATAGATACTGGTTTTTTTCCTGAAGCTATTATAAATAAAGCTAAAAATATTGACAAGATGTAGAGTTGTGCAAAATTATTCTATTAATCCTTTTTCTTCTTCGGAGGCAATCACTCTAAAACCAACATGATTATGGCCGGCAAAGAAAAGACCTTCTCCAATTCCCGCAGAAAGAAGAAAGTGTTTTTCACCTCCGGTTAAAAAGAAGGTGCGAGCAATTTTTTCAACTGCGGCGGTTGACTGCTTTAGAATTATTTGTAGTGATGAGTTGGTAATGATTGCCTTTCCTTCATCGGTAGAAATAAAATCTTCAACATCCTGGGTAATTGTTGTTAAACCAAGCTTATACTTTCTGGCTCTTTTTGCAAACGAGTGAAGGTAGGCTCCCGAGTCCTTTTGCTTAATCAAATACCATGCTTCATCAACTATTAGCACTCTTTTTTTTGGATCGCGTTTAACTTTATTCCAAATATAATCAAGAACAATATACATCGCAACCGGACGAAGATTTTCTTCCAAATCTCGAATACCAAAAACGGTAAACGGATTCTTAATGTCAAAGTTAGATCGATGATTAAATATGCCGCTGGCGGAACCGGAGACAAATTTCTCCAGCCTGTCGGCAAGTTCTTTTGATTCCGCTGTTTCCATGCCGATAAATATTTTGTAGAGATCCTCAAGAAGGGGAGGTTCATTTTTGAATGTGTCGGGATCTTGAGTGATTCCCTTTCCTTTATAGGTCATCACCAAAGCCCGATCGAGCAGCGCATCTTGAGAAGGGGTAAGATCGCCCATAATAACCCTCATCAACGAATGAAGATCCAGTATCTTGTTTGAAAGCTCATCGGGTCCGGCATCTGCCGTTTCCAGATCGAACGGATTAATCTTATATTGTGACGAAGATGAAAATACGATAAATTCACCACCCATCGACTTGGTTAATTTTTCATATTCGTTTTCCGGGTCAAGAATAATAACATCAATTCCCATCATAAGTAGTCTAAGAGCTTCAAGCTTGACCAAAAAACTTTTTCCTCCTCCCGACTTTCCGAGAATAACGGAATTGGCATTTTCAAGAGTAAATCTATCAAATATAATTAAACTACCATCATGCTGATTTATACCGTATAAAATCCCTTCATTTCTTGTTAGAGAGGCCGTGGCAAAAGGGAATGTTGTTGCCAGTGATGTTGTGTCCATATTTCTCCAGACGGAAAGCTTGTCGTAAAAGATAGGCATAGTCGACTTGAATCCTTCTTCCATCTCAAGAGTGGACTGGCGAGCAATAATCAGTAAAGAGGATAAAACAGAGTCAACCTCTTTTGTTAACCGATTTAATCCTTCAAGAGTATCTGATGGAATTGTAATATAAAGACCAAATTGAAAAAAACGTTCCGATCCTTTGGCAAGTTCGGCCTGAAGCGACAAAGCATCATCAAGAGCTACCTGAACGGTTGGGTCAACCACTTTTCCCGCTTTAATGTCACCCTCAATAGTCGCTTCCATTTCCGCGATCTTCCTTTTCAAATCATCGAGAACGTTTTTTGATTCGGTCGGATAGACATACATCGAGATATATAACGGATGGTCGAAGGTAATGAGGGAATAAAGCCAGTTTGCCGAAACATATCTGGGGTATCCGACAACATATAATGTTCGATAATATTTATCATCAATCTTAATATTGTTGAAATCTACCTCGATAAATGAAGGAGCGACAATATCTTTAAGGGAAACAGAGCCTGCGGCGAGAAAATTTGCCATATCACCATCAGTTTTTGTTGGCTTGTTTTCGACCGGAGTCTGGCTGTTTTTCGGCTTTTGAAAAAAATTAAACATTTTATTTTCCTAAATCTAATTAAAGTTATTTATTATCCTTGAGTCATCACAACGTCGGTGTAACTCTCAACAGGAGCCAATCGACGACCCGTCGACGACGGATTGTATAAATTGTAATAAAGCTCCGTCAATGCTTGACTATACAATACATCCGCCTGAAGACCGATTTTGGCAAGTAATCTTAATAAGTGGTCGCGTTTAGGATAAAGCGATGTTTTAGCTCGACTGATTACGTACTCTTTATTTAGAGAGCCCGGATTGACGCCCGAAACCCCAAGCTCCAAAGGCGAGAAGGGAATCACAAAGAAAAATCTTTTTTCCAAAACGGAATTTTTTTTCACGATTGTTTTAATAAATTCCTTATAACTTAATAATCTTGATTTCATCAACTCGTTTTGTTGAAGATTAACCTTTCCTTCTAGGTGGTCCAAATAAATGGAAATATCCATTTTTTTGGAGATAATTAAGATCTGAACGGGAAAAGATAGGGAGTTTAATAATCCCGCATAGGAGTAGATCATAGATGTCTGTTCTTCGTTTGAGAGGAGCCAGAAGTTGACGGCTCCAACTTCAATCACGCATGATGCGGAAAAATCCTTCATCAATACAACGTCATCCTTAATTTCTTCAATCTCAATAAATGATTGAGTTGAGGCCTTAACCGGCGATGTTGGCTTATTATTTGTCATAGTTAGATTAATTCCCTGGATGTTACTTCGATTGGTTTATTATTATTTTCGACCTTAATTTTCATTGTATCAAAAAAATATATCTGCTTTGGATCTTTAATTTCAAATATATATTCATCGGATGGGAATGATTTGTAGCTCAAAAAAATGCCGTGAAGATTTGTTTTAAAAATTCTTATTGGGGGAGATTCTTTAGACTTCTTAACATAGATTAGAATACCGGCAAGAGGAGTCTGCTTAAAGTTCTTTATCGTTCCTGTGATAAAAGGCTGTCTTTCAACGGTAGTTTTTCGTATGTTTGCCGATGGTTGTGGTTGAGAAGGTGGGTTAATGGGTTTTTTATTTGTAAGAAAACTAAAAGAACTCATCAGTAGTGAGTTTATTGACTGTCTTTTACTGCTGCCAACTTCTATTTTTGGATTTTTTGTTGATAGATAACTGTTTAATTTTTTTTGAGAATCGATATAGGTTGCAATCTGTTGTGCGTTGGACGAATATGAAGAGTTTAGTAGTGCGGCTATCGGTTTGTTTTCTTTCTTAAAAATATATTGGGTTGGAGATGTAAGTCTTTTAATTAGATTTCTAACCCAATTTTCCATCGGCCTATCGTTTATTGGAACAAATGCAAAAGCAACGCCCACCATACTAACAAGAAAAGCAAGTAAATAATTAAGTATCGGAATCGGAGTTATAGTGTAGACCAAAAGTCCAAAACCAATAAAAACAACCAAGTAAATAAACTGCTTAATGGTCAAAAAACCAATTAACTTAAATTCGAAAGTAGTTATCTGTCGTGGAATCGGGTGTTGGTCCATATTTACAGTATACCTAAATTATGAGTTTTAATCTTTAATTATCGACCCCGATAATCTATAATAACTTTGTTGGTTTGGTTACCTTTGAGGATCTGGTAGTCAAAAATTTGGGCCGGTAGCGTAACGGCCATCGCGCTTCCATGGCATGGAAGAGACTAGGGGTTCAAATCCCCTCCGGTCCACAAATTTTTGTATAATGACCCTATGTTGAGACAAGCGTGTTTGTTTATCGAAGGAGATGTTATCGGGGTTGGTTTTCGGGCGTGGACAAAAATTCAAGCCAAGCTAACAGGGGTTAAAGGATGGGTAAGAAACCATAAAGATGGATTTGTTGAAACGGTCATCCAAGGAGACGAGGACAAAGTTGACAAGATGATCGAGATATTAAAACAAGGTTCTCCGGTAAGCAGAATTACCAATGTTGAGATCTTTCATCAGGACCCTAAAGAGGTATTTAGCTCGTTTGAAATATTAAAGTAGTTGTATTTTTATCCTTGTTTTTTATTGGAAGGAATGATAACTTTACAAAAATCCGGTTGTTTTGAAGCTTAAAAAACCCTTTGTCGTCACAATCAGATGGTCAATAACCGGTATTCCTAAAATATCTCCGGCCGATTTAATATTTTTCGTTACCTGTAGGTCGTCGTTAGACGGCTTAAGCTCCCCGGAAGGATGGTTATGACAAAGTATTATTTGAGCCGCATGTCGTCTGATAGCCGTCTCAAAAACTTCTCTTGGATGGATTAAGCTGCTATTTAACGTTCCGACAGAGACAATATCGGTTCCGATTATTTTACTTCGACTATCTAAAGAGACAACCAAGAGGTGTTCTTTGTGAAAGTTAACTATCTTTTGTCGGACCTGTCGATAGATATCGTCCGGAGTAGTGTGTTTTTGGGCGTTTGTATTTGAGATTTCACCTATATCTTTGCTTTTTAATGGATACAAGTTCCCATCGGCAATCAGAGATCGTCGTTTTAGTTCAAAACACGCCTTTAGTTGACAAGCTTTTGCCAATCCAATTCCTTTTATCAACACAAGATCTTCCGCCGATGCGTTTTCCAAGCCAATAACGGAACCAAACTGTGAAAGTAATTTTTGAGAAATGTTCATTATCGGTTCGTTTTTTGTTCCCCGACCCAAAATTATTGCCAACAACTCTTGAAGAGACAGGGCTTCTGCTCCATGTTTAAGCAATCTTTCTCTCGGTCTTTCGGAAGGCGGTAGATCGTGTAGGGTTGACATATTGGCTGTTGATTAATATAACAACAGTTTAAGATATTGTCTATAGACTATAACCTACAAAAATCTTATTTATGTATATCGGGGTCGACCTGTTTTGCTTTTCTAAAATATCTTTCGGCTATAGATAGATTTTTATTCTCCTTATTTAGTAGATACAGGCTATATAAAATATCGCGAGATTGAGCGTTTTTTGTGAGTATTTGTTCAAGTTTATTTATTTCTTTGTCCCTTTTAATTTTAGCGGCAAACACTTCGTTTTTAAGTGAGTTTCCATATATGTTTTTGAAGTAATCTATTTGATTAGCAAAGTTATCCGTATCAATAATTTTTTGTAAATAATCCACGGTGGATTTTCTATTATTTTGGATAAGACCAAAAAAAACAGGCGATAAATTTTGAGATGAGAACATATTAACCCCAAGAAAAATGAAGCCTATAAAGACAACCATAATAAAAACAGCCGGAGTGGGATTTTTTACGGTTTTTTTTCCGCTTATTTTTTGTAATTTATCAAGGATTTCTTTCACGATTATATTATACTTAAATTCACGACAACTATGAACATCGTAGACTATCAAACAATAATAGACAGGCTGATAACCGTCAGTCTGGCCTTAGTTGCTTCGCTTTTAGCCGCCGGCCTAACTTTTGTTTTAATCTATTTGATCATCATCTATATGCGGTTAAAAAAAAGAGAGCAGATCTCTTTGGAGATGGTTACCGTGGAAGTTAAGCTATCAAAGGAAAACGAGATCAAAATTGACGCCGCCGACCAGATGTTCTCTTCATTTTCTTCTTTAAAGAAATCGGGATTTTTCTCTTTTTTAGAGGTAGATGATGTGATTGCTTTTGAAATCGTTGCAAAAAAAGCCGAAATAAAATTTTATGTATCCGCACCAAAAAGGATAATCGATTTAGTTGAAAAGACAATCTATAGCTACTATCAGAATGCCGATATTAAAAAAGTGGAAGAGCCAAATATTTTTAGTGAAGACGGAAAGATAGCCTCTGGAGGAGTTGTCCTAAAATCAGACCCTTATATGCCGATAAAAACATATAGGGATCTGCCGACCGACTCGCTATCGGCAATTACTTCTGCCGTATCAAAAATTGGAGATAATGAAGGAGCTTTGATACAGGTATTAATTAGGCCGGCCGAAGACAAGTGGAAGAAAGTTGGTAAATCGTATGTTTCGTCAACTAAAAAAAATGAAGCCAACCCCGAAAAAGCAACCTTTAAAACCGACCCCAAAACACTGGAGAAGATTGATGAAAAATGTTCAAAACCTTGGTTTGATACAACAATAAGATTTGTTATTTCTTCCCCCTCCAAAGAAATGGCCGAGCTTCATCTAAAAAATATCAAGTCGGCATACAATCAATTCTCATCGGATCAAAATAGTTTCACCGGTACGAAAGAAATATTTAAAGGGACATTTATGATAAATTTTATCTATAGATTTTTTCCGGTCATTGATTTTTCAATCTGGCCCTTTAAGAAATCAATTTCTATCTTATCAACCGACGAATTGGCTAGCATATTTCATTTTCCGAATAAAACCGTTGAGACACCTCATATCCAATGGTTAAAAGCAAAAACCGCTCCGGTGCCGTCGGAAGTCCCTCAAGATAAAGGAACATATATTGGTTTTGGATACTATCGAGGAGTAAAAAGACCGGTCTATATTGGTTTTGAGGATAGACGTCGTCATGCCTATATTATCGGAAAAACAGGAACCGGCAAGTCCGTCCTTTTGGAGGATATGGCGATTCAAGATATTAAGGCAGGGCACGGAGTCTGTGTAATCGATCCCCACGGAGACTTAATTGATAACATCATCAAATTTATTCCACCGGAAAGAGCGGAAGACGTTATTTATTTTGACCCATCGGATGTTGAGCGGCCGATGGGATTGAATCTTCTTGAAGCAAAGACCGAAGATCAAAAACATTTTTTAACAACGGCAATCATTAATTTGATGTATAAGCTTTATGATCCGCAACGAACCGGTATCATCGGGCCAAGGTTTGAGCACGCGGTCAGAAATGCGATGTTGACCGTTATGTCCGATCCAGGGGCAACCTTTATCGAGATAGTGAGAGTACTAACCGATCCAAAATATGTCCAAGAGCTTCTTCCCAAAGTTCAGGATCCGATTGTAAGGAGGTACTGGACCGATCAAATAGCTCAAACTTCGGATTTTCATAAATCGGAGGTTTTGGATTATATCGTTTCAAAGTTTGGTCGCTTTGTCACAAACAAGACAATGAGAAATATTATCGGGCAATCGGTGTCAGCCTTTGATTTTCGAAGAGTAATGGATGATGGAAAAATTCTTCTTATCAATCTATCAAAAGGAAAGCTGGGAGAAGAAAACTCATCATTTTTAGGATTGGTTATTATTCCAAAGATATTGGTTGCGGCAATGTCCCGCCAAGAGCTTCCGGAAGAAAAGAGGAGAGATTTTTTTCTCTACGTTGATGAGTTTCAAAACTTTGCTACCCCCGATTTTGCCACTATTCTTTCCGAAGCCCGTAAATATCATCTTAACTTAACTGTGGCCAATCAGTTTATCGGTCAGATGGATGAAGAGGTTAAGAATGCCGTTTTTGGAAATGTCGGTTCACTAATATCTTTTCGTGTCGGAGTTACCGATGCTTCTTACCTGCAGAGAGAATTTCAGCCGGTCTTTGGAGAGTCCGATCTGATTAATATTGAACGCTTTCATACCTATATGAAGACGATTGTCGATAATGAACCGGTCCCACCTTTTTCGGTTGACCAAACAAAAGATATGAAAAAGTACAAAGCCGAAGCCAATGATAAAGTGGCTCAAGCATTAATTCAGCTATCCAGACTCAAGTTCGGACGGCCAAGAGACCTTGTCGAAGCGGAAATTAATCAAAGGGCAAAACTATGAGTCCGAAGAAACGGATATTTTTATCGACGTAAATGGCCGTGATTAATAGTTAGACACCCAGTATATAATCAATGATCCAAAGTTATCAAACAAACTTTTTTTGTAAAAAACAACTTAATCAGAACACTTTTTTATTTACGTTTAAACTCATAAATCCGCCGACAATTGACTTTATTCCGGGACAGTATCTAATACTTCAAGTTAACGGAAAGCCGCGACTTTATTCAATTGCCTCATCAAGCGAGGAAAAAGGCAAGCTGGAATTTATTATTAAAATATTTCCTAACGGAATGGCTTCATCATATCTTGAAAAAATCAAACCAGGCGATAAGGTTGTTTTTCAGGGTCCGATCGGACAGTTTGTTTTGAAAGAAAACGATAAAAAAAAGGTGTTTTTGATAACCGGAGCGGGAATTGCTCCTGTCAGAAGCATGTTAAGAGATGAAAAGATAAGAAAAGAAGATATTTTTTTGTTCTGGGGACTGAAAAAGTATGCCGATACATATTTAACGGAAGAGTTTAAGGTATATAACTTCAAGATCTGTCTATCGAGAGAGGAGAGCCTGGAGACGGTTCCGATAGATGAACGTAAATTTTTTAATCTTGGCTATGTCGGTACCGCTTTGGAAAAAAATATTGATTTTCAGTCTAATCCGGAGAACTACGAATTTTATCTTTGTGGGAGTCGTGAGATTGTTGAATCTCTCAAACAAAGCCTTTTAGAAAAAGGAGTGCTTCCGGGAAGCATAATCTCCGAGAAGTTTTAAATCTACTATTGATTCCGTTCAAAGTAAGTTTTTAGAAGTTCTTTTGCGATTGGGCCGGCGACATCGGATCCTTGACCTCCCTCTTCAATCAAGACGGTTATGACTATTTCAGGATTTTCATAAGGAGCATAGACGCTAATCCACGCATGGGGCATACCGGACTTCGCGTGAGACTCTGCTGTCCCTGTTTTACAGGCGGTTTGGATTTCTCCGTTTTTAAATCTTGTGCTGTTTACTTTAAAATCAAACAGTGGCCAGCCGGTTCCACCGGTTGAACAGGCCTGTTTCATCCCCTCACGAATTAAATCAAGCGTTTTTTGAGAGACTGGAAGCTTATGACAACTAACTTTTTCATCGGCAGCCTGATTTTTTGACGAATTTACTTTTTGAAGAAGCGGTTTGCAATAGTATCCGTTGTTAGCAAATACACTGGTAACCATATTCATCTGTAAAGGGGTTGTCCCCAAATAACCTTGGCCAATTGACAGATTATAGGTGTCTCCGGTATACCAACGGTCATGTAGTGTGGCTTCTTTCCAAAACACCGAAGGGATAAGCCCTTCCACCTCGTCGATCCCGATATTGGTTTTTTTACCTAAACCAAAGATTTCCGACCATTTCTTGATCTTATCAACTCCGGTTTTTTCTCCAATTAAATAGAAAAATATATCGTTTGAACGTTTGATAGCCTTAACAACGTCGACCATCCCGTCGGTCTTTCCATATTGTAAAAAATACCAATTACCAAATGAGAGTGCTCCGGCTTTGATTGTACCTTTATCCTCAAATTCGGTTTTTTCGGTTATTGATTTTTCTTCAAGTGACGCCGTCGCCGTAATCAATTTGAAAAGAGAACCCGGCGGATATACGCCTTCGCTGGCGCGATTAAAAAGAGGCTTTTCTTGATCGCTAAAATATTTAGCAACATCACTGCCGTTTTCGAAATTTTCCGGATTAAAGGAAGGCGAAGAAGCAATCGTCAAAATTTCTCCGGTTTTTGGAATGGAAGCAATTATTGCTCCCTTTTTACCTTTAAGAAGATCGTAGGCCTTTTTTTGTAACTCCAAGTCAAGAGCCAACTGGATATTTTTTCCGTTAATAGGGGGAATAATATTAATTGTCCGTAAAAATTTACCATGAGCATCGGTTTCAACCAGTTTTTTCCCCGACTGACCTTTAAGATCACAGTCAAACAGTTTTTCTACACCTTTTTTTCCGATCTTATCTCCAAGCGCAATTTTAAAAAGACAGTTATCAAGTTTCAGATCTTTTTTGTCGGCAAGTTGGCGATAGCCGATAAGGGGAGCGACCGCTTCGGACTCGTTATATATTCGCGACGACACAATCCGATCGTTGTTTTTAATTGATTGGTCAAAACCTTCTTCGATATTGGGTTTAAGATTTTTTGCAATGACAAAACCCTTGCGGTCGAGAATCTCTCCTCTTTGGGGCTCGATAACAAACTCTTTGATCCGATTATTTTCCGACAAAGATCTGTAATACTGTCCTTTTACGATGGTTAGTTGAAACAGTTTTAGAATAAGGATAATTAAAAAAGAACCAATAAAAATAAGCATTCCAAAAAAAGTAATCTCCGAGAATTTGTCGGAATGATTTGAAAATCCCATTCCCTGCGTATCTCCTTTTTGGAAGTATGGCAGTTTGTTCATCTGTTGTTAGCTGATAAAATAACCCTGACCAAATAGAGCCAATATAATAACGTGAAATAATAGAAATATGCCGAAAATGACCGATTTAATAGAACTACTCTTTATTTCAGAAATATAGATAAAGAAAGATAAGGAAAAAAGTGCATAGCGGGGAATAGAAGATAAGGTACCGGTTAATACGGGAAGAACAATGTTGGCAAAGGAAAATAGATTGAGGGCAAGTCGATCGTTATTGATAACGGTGAGTTTTAGGTTATTTTTTGGGCCCTTATTAAATCTTAATTGTTTAGTAAGATCAAAGACCAGTATTGCGACGACAAAACTAAAGCTGATAAATTCAAAAACAGAAACGTAATATTGAAAGTTATGGGAAGCGGTAAAAAAAATCTTTAAATATCGCCAGACAACTTGAGGTGGGAGGATAATATCGGTGGATCGATTAGCCCCAAATAGTGGTTGCGAAGTAAGAAACATAAGCGGGTCGCCGGTTGTCTTCCATAGATAAAGGCAGTACAGACCAAGTCCGAAAACAGGTGACAAAACAAGTGAGAAATATTTAGGATTAAATAATGAGAATAAAATATATTTTAGATTTGGACGGAAGTTTTTAGTAACGAATCTTACCTTTTGAATTAAATGAAGCGTTATCGGTATTACTAAAAATACACCAATAAGCCTAGTCATTGCCGCCAATAAGGCGAGGAAGCCGGTAGGCAAATATTGATCTTTTTTTAGGAAATATAGGGTAAGGATAAATAAAAGAAAAAATAATCCTTCTGTGTAGGCGGCGCCAAAAAAAAACGAAGTCGGGAAAGCAAGTAGAAAAAGGAGGACGAAAATTGACGGATATTTATTATTGTTGGAGATTAGCTTTAAGTATTTCATCAAAACAAATAAGCCAATTAAAAATGAAATATTGGAAATCACCAGAGCGGAAATCAGTTCGTTCTGAAAAACAACGTTTACAACCCTTATCAGTAGAGGATAGAGAGGGAAGTAGGCCTGCTCCCATTGCTGATAGTTGCCTCGATGGGCAATCAGAAGGTAGTGGATACCGTCAAAGTTGGCAAAGGACGAGGTGACTTGATCCAGTCCGAAGTCAAAGAGCTCCCTCGGATAAGGGAAAAAGCCAAGATAATAGATGACTTTTCCGGCAAGAAATAGTACCCAACTGTTTATTGTGCGCCAGGAGGTAAATAGGAGCAGAATCAGTAAGTTTGGCATCATTTGTACTTTAGATATAAAAAAATATTAATCGATCGTATAGGCTAAATTATAGCACGAACATGAATTCGAAGAGATCGGGTAGGGAGGATGGAGGAATACACGATTACTTAAAGTACCGGATCCCGGCCTACGCCGGGATGACAGAGAAAAGCAAGGGACGATGAAAATCGGGATCCAGAAC
>MWSR01000066.1 GCA_002050095.1 Microgenomates bacterium UTCPR1 | reverse complement strand
CAAAGAGGTTGATTTTCTAATAAAGACAGAAGGAACATATGAGCTGATCCAGGTATGTTGGGATCTTGATGATCCGAAAACAAAAAAGAGAGAGATTCAAAGCTTAAACCAAGCAATGTCCGAAACAAAGGTGAAAAAAAGTCTGATCTTAACTTATAATTATGAAGACAAGATAGAAGTCGATCAAGGTATCATTAGGGTATTACCGGTCTATAAATGGTTGCTTAAATATGGATAAATACAAAGTAATTATCGGGATGGAAGTTCACGTAGAGCTTAAGACGGCATCAAAAATGTTTTGTGGCTGCAAAAATGAACCCTTTAATGCGCCGGAGCCAAATACCTATACCTGCCCGGTCTGTCTGGGCCTTCCAGGAGCGCTTCCCGTTGCTAATAAAAAAGCGATTGAATGGACGATAAAGCTGGGCTTGGCTCTGGGCTGCAAGATAAATATGTTTTCAAAGTTTGACAGAAAGCATTATTTTTATCCCGATCTTGCCAAGGGCTATCAGATAAGCCAGTACGATCTGCCTTTTTGTTATGACGGAAAGGTCGATACTTCGCTTGGTCCGGTCGGTATTAGAAGAATTCATCTTGAAGAGGATACGGGAAAACTTATCCATGATACCGTTGACGGAAAAAAAGTTAGTTTGATTGATTTTAATCGTTCCGGGGTGCCTCTGGTTGAGATCGTTACCGAGCCGAGTATTTTTTCATCTGCCCAAGCCAAAGAGTACGCCAAAAAACTACGACAGATTATCCGCTATCTTGATATTTCGGATGCCGATATGGAAAAAGGTGGGATGAGGCTTGAGGCAAATATATCGCTTAAAAAATTTAAAATTCAAAGTTCAAAGTTAAAAATTGATGAGGGAAGTGAGAATAGCACCGATGAATTACCAGGTTATAAAGTCGAGTTAAAAAATATTAACTCGTTCCGTTACCTTGAAAGAGGGATTGAGTACGAGATAAAAAGACAGATGGAAATCTTGGAGGATGGCAGGACTCCCGTTCAGGAAACAAGAGGTTATAACGCCGAGAAAAATATCACCTATTCGCAAAGGACGAAGGAAGACGCTGCCGACTATCGGTATTTTCCCGACCCGGATCTGCCGCCAATAAGAATGGATGACGCTTTTTTAACGACAGTGAAATCGTCATCACCTATCGGTCTGGAGGAGCTCTTTACTGCCTGGAAGGAAAGATATGGGTTAAAAGGGGAGGTCGTCGAGCTTTTGTTTGAAACATCGACCGAAGCGAACTGGCTGGAAGGCCTATTTTCTTTGGTGAAGAAAGAGGGAGTTGAGGTTGATAATCTTGTTAATCGGCTGGTAAATAAAAAGCTGAAGGCGGTGTTATTTGAAGGAGAGGCCAAAAAGATAGTTGACGAGTACAAAAAACAGACGACCGTGGATGATGTTACGGACGACAAACTAAAAAGTATTGTCGAGCAAGTTTTGAAAGCCAATCAAAAAGCCGTTGCCGACTATCGGGCAGGAAAGACCAATGTTGCCAACTTCCTTGTCGGTATGGTGATGCGCGAGGCCAAAAAGAAGATTGAGTTTGGGAGGGTGGTGAAGATGATAACTTCAAATATCTCGAATACCTGAGAATATCCGGAATACCAAAAGCTGCTAAAATCGGCCTGATTTAGAAAGTCCTGTCGTGCCGATGAGCAACCTCGGAGGTTAGAGAAAGGCTGATAAAATTGTGTAGTGATGGTTGACAAAATAGTATTAAATTGATATAGTTTAGCCATATGATGTTTTTAAGAGATGTAGAAACCGTAGTAGACGACTATTTGAAATCGAAAGAGAATAAGGTCTTATTTATCTGGGGGCCAAGAAGGTCGGGTAAAACGACTCTTTTAAACAAGATAGCAAAAAATAAAAATCTTCCTATCTTCAACTTTGATTTGTTTTCCGATCAGGAAAAGTTTGCTCCCGAACAGGAGTTATTGAGAAAAATTGTCTTGGAACATAAGGCCATCCTTATAGACGAGGTACAAAACTACCCCGAAGTGACAACCTCCCTAAAAATATTAATTGATAAATATAGATTGAAAATTATTACCACCGGAAGTAGCGAACTAAGACAGAAAAGCGCTAATTTTGATAGTTTGGCCGGAAGGTTTGTTGAGGCCTTCTGCCTTCCTCTGTCTATAGAGGAGATTTTTAATAATCAAAGAGTTAAGAAATACGAAGAAGCTTGGTTTTTTAACGATCTTTTTAAAAAGATGCAAATTTTCGGTAGTTATCCCGAAGTTTTCGCTCCCAATATAAAAGAGAAAGAAAAGATTTATCTTTTGCAAAATATTCTTGATACCTATGTCTTGAAAGATATTATGACAATATACAGTTTGAGAAACTCAAAACTTGCCAAAGATATACTGACGATGATCGCACTTCAATTGGGCAACGAAGTTTCTTTAAGAGAGATTGCTAATAGTCTGCAAGCCAATGTTACCACCGTCTCTAACTATATTGAAATTTTTATTAAGAATTATATTCTTATTCCTCTTCCTTCTTTTAAAACTAATTTGAGAAAAGCGGTATCGGAAAATCGGAAATATTATTTCTACGATCTTGGTATTAGAAATATTCTTATAAAAGATTTTCGCGATCTTGAAGTCCGACCCGATAAAGGGGCTTTATTTGAAAATTTTGTTTTATCGGAGATAGAAAAAAAAATTAGAAATAAAAATCTTTTATTGAATAAATATTTTTATCGGGAGTACGGAGGTAGGGAGGTTGATCTGGTTCTTGAAGATTATAAGAAGCGCTATCGTTGCTATGAAATAAAGTATCGGAAAAAAGCGATTAAGTCGGTTTTTCCGATAGAGCACACTTTGAAAATAATTGAACCTGTCAACTATTTCCAGACGATTAATGAAATTGGCTAACTTCGTTGACATCTGATCCGAAAACGGCTAAAATTGGCCTGATTTGGAAAGTCCTGTCGTGCCGATCGGCAACCTCGGAGGTTGCTCAGGCTATAGGTCATTTTCATTGAGGCAAAAGATTGATTTTTGCTCGGGTTAGATATAACATTTAGGAGTGTCACCACCAAAAGAAGCCCAACCGCTCTCAAATGGAGCAAATGTTTTAGATAAATTAAAGAGGCTTTCAACGGAATTTAGATTTAGTAAAAGAGTAGAACGTATTATTGAAAGAACGAGTGTATATTGTACAAGTTCAGAGATCTGGAAAGAAGAGATTAATATAGCCATGAATATTTGTAAGAGATTAGATGAGGATCTCGTTGGTGAAAAACCTCTTAAAGCTGGAGAAGAGTATGAAATGTATCTTCAGGCAATGAAGAATCCTTTGAGTAGAAACCTTGATTTTTCTGCAAGAGCTACATTTGGTAATAAAGATAGCAAGGATTATTTAAAAGAATATTACCAAGACGTCATAATCGCGACTATATTTTCTCGTTTGACAGATAATGATGAGGGTAAAATATCTAACGACATAAGAGAAATTCTTCATTACATAAATTTGAAAAATAAACCCAGATTAAGTAAGTTGGGATTAGATCCCAACGCCGTTTTCGCTATTAAAACATTGATGAAAATCTTACAAAATAAATGGGTATTTTTATATGACAGCCAAATAGAGGTTTTAGAGAGTATTGTTAATGCTATCGATGATGCTGAAGTAAAGTCATACATAAGGACTCGCTTTCCGTCTCGATCTCGAAAAGGAGCAAAACAACCACCGACCGCTGAAAGGAAACCAATGCTGGAGCCGAATCCAGAGGAAGAATTATGGCAAATTAGAAGGTTTTCAGTCGAAATTACTAATCAGAGTGAGCATCCGGCAAGAGAGGAAAATATACTTGATCACTTAAGTAGACCGGATTCTGCAATATCCGATATAAGCAACGATATTCCAAAAGAAGATAAGGACCTTATCCTCATAATTTATCAACGGGCAAAAAAATATAGAAAACTTACAGATGGGGTTAGTTGGACGGACTCCAACAAAGACCTATCGGCGCTATTAATAGCCTTTAGAAGCACTGCGGCTTCAATCCGATTTGGTAGTGAAAGAGAAAGGCTTATGAGAAGTATGAGGTTAGTTTTTGATAATCGGTTAACGGAGCCTAATTTTATTCCATTTAATAGCGAACTTCTAAAGATTTTATGGAATAAGTTTGACAATCGGCAACATAATAGTGACGATCTTGATGATTTTCTGAAAGTTAAGGGGGTAGCCGAAATATTTCTTGTGTTGAGAGACGTATTCTTTCTCCAATTATTAAGAGAAGAGATTAAGAAATCAAAAGAATTTATGCAAAAGGGCGATTTAAAGATCTATGGACCTCCATCCATATCGGTCAAGGAACTCCAATTTTTTGGAAAGAGAAAAAAATTTGACCCAACATCTTTTGAACAACTCGATTTTAGAGAATTAATTGATTTGGGAGTATTTTTTGCTTTAGATAGGCAGATTCCAAAAAAAATAAGAGCAGCAAAAGGCGATACGAAAGACAGTGTTTCTTATGGAAATACAATAATTCCCTACAGGGTTAAGGTTAGTACTACAAAAAGAGGAGTCAGACTATGCCGGGCAATCCCTCGTTATAATGAAAGAGAGGAGCGCCATATAGCGACCTGGACAAATTATTAAGAGTAGAGTTGAAAAAATATGATAAATATATATAATATTAATATAGGATAGATTATCAATTCATAATTGATAGTAAATATGACATCTTGGTTTGAACAGTCAACTTTTGTTATGTTGATCACGAGTTTTCTCCTGACATCTTGTGAGGCAGCGGCTCAAAGAAATCAAACTGTTGTTGCGCGATTCCCTGATATTAGCGGGATAGATCAAAATAGTCCGTTATTAACGCCAGATCAAAAAGCTGCTTTTGGGGTGAGAGCTTTATTTATGAATGCAAGCGCCAATAAGGCAATCTACAGCATGGACTTAACGAAGAACCCCGATACGAGAGTGAATGAACAAAAGGGCGCCATAACTATCATAAAAAACCAATCGAGTCTAATAAATGTCGATATTGATCTGTCGCCAGATAAAGTTAGTGAAGATAACTTCATTCCACGACTCCAAATAAGAACGGACAACGGAGATGTTTATGATATCGTAGAAGCAAGGTTTACCACTAAGGACGGACGAGTTTTAAGTTTTGCTTTTTGTGGCTTTCAAGATAAAGAGACCAAAGAGATGAAATGGTCAACCGTTGGCTTTGCCGAAAGAAAAGATATTGAGGAATTAGGAGACGGGCGTTACAAAATAAAGGAATATGCAGTAGCTATTCAACCGGGCGAACCGATTGATACAATGATCTTTCCTGTAGGACCGGGGGACTTTGGAATAATTAGTTTTGTAATTGGCAGTGATGGAGAACAACCAGGCGTTTCTGTAGGAGACAAATTTCATCCTTTTAGCCAATCGGTTTCTCAGATTCGAGCGGAAGCAACTTTTCCTAGTGATGAAAATTTAGACGGTATTCCTCCAACCGCCACGCGAACGCCAGTCCCG
>MWSR01000086.1 GCA_002050095.1 Microgenomates bacterium UTCPR1 | reverse complement strand
TGCGCCGGGATGACAAGAAAAGAAGCGGGATGATGGGAAAGAGAGAGGGATGATGGGAAAGAGAGAGGGATGAGTGGCTTTTTTTAGACACTTTTATATATAAAAATAGACTTTTTTCCTTTTATTTCAATTTCATATTTTTTTAATGATTTTATCGGGTACATATACGAAACGATGGTATTGTTTTTTATAAGTCGTTTATTTATCTCTAATACTTTCTCAATAAACCAAGGGCTTATATAAAGATATATTGTTTGAGAATTTTTACTTAACGGGATTTTAAATTTGAAAATATCCGCTTTTAATATTTTGATGTTGCTTTTGTTTTTGTGGAAAAGGCGACGAAAGTACATTATAAGAATTAAGATAGGGTTAATTTCAACGGCAACGAACTTTGTATTGAGCCCCTTTTGAAAAGATCTTTCTGCCGCTTGAAATATCACGACACCGTCACCGGCACCCAAATCAAAAACTATCTGATCGTTTTTAAGATTGAATGACTTGACGATAAGAGGGATATCGGACTTTTGTGAGGGAAAGTAAGGGATGGGGGACAAAGTTTTAGATGAAAAGATGAAAATTATTATAAAGATTATTGCTCCGATGACGACGATGACGATCATATCTATAGATTACCAAAATAATTCTTCAAAAATCATTTGACAGGGGAAAATAATTTGGCATAATTTTACTTACACTCATGTTTGCTATTGCAATAGTTGATGAATTTTCAACGGCCCATTGCGGCCGATTTTTTTTATGAAGAAATCAATCGCTTATATCCCTTACAACTTAAGGTTTAAGGAGACAAAGTTTTCCGATGAAAAATGGTCGTATATTGCTCCAACCTGGGAAGAGATGCACAAAATATCTCTTGATCTGGGAGCGAAGATTTTACTAGGCGGAGTCGGATTTGACGTTCTTGTCACCCTGGTTAAGGGCGGTTGGACATGGTCTCGTACCTTGTCGGACATTTTAAAAATACCGGAGTTGGCAAGTTTTAGATTGAGACTATACGACCCGCGGGAACCGGGAATTAAGCTAAAAAAACCTATTCTCGATAAGTCCTTATATCACGATTTGGAGAATAAAAGAGTTCTGCTGTTTGATGATGTTGATGATAGTGGCGAGAGCCTTGAGTTCTCCCTCAATTATCTTAAAAAATTTAAGCCAAGAAATGTGGTGACGGCAACTCTTTTTCATAAGCCGCACTCTGTCGTAAAACCGAACTTTTTTGGAGCAACAACGTCATCATGGATTATTTTTCCCCACGAGAACAGGGAAGCGATAGAAAGTCTTTCAAAGAAATGGATAAGTAAGGGCATTACCAAATTTGAGGTAATAAAAAGACTGTTAAAAATTGGGTTACCAAAAAAAGAGATTAAACTTTTTCTAAGCCTATGAAGATACAAACATCCGATCTTATCGTCGGTCAAGGGATTACCTTTGACGATGTTTTAATTCTACCCGGCTATAGTGGCTTTTCAAGACAAGAAATTAGTTTGAAGACAAAATTAACGAAAAAGATAGAACTTGATATTCCTTTGGTTTCTTCGCCGATGGATACGGTAACCGAGGCGAAGATGGCGATCGCAATCGGGAGATTGGGGGGGATAGGGATTATACATAGAAATTTAACGGTAAAAGATCAAGCGAATGAAGTCAAAAAGGTTGTTGACAAAGGGTTTAAGGTTGGAGCGGCAGTCGGGTCAGGCTTGGGTTATGAAAGTAGGGTATTGGCTTTGATCAAAGCCGGAGTAACCGTTGTAGTTGTCGATTCGGCACATGGTTTTACGAGAGCCATTATAGACGCAGTGAAATCAATTAAAAAAAAGTTTCCCGATTTACAGGTGGTGGCCGGAAATATCGCTACTTTCGAAGCGGCCGATGCTCTGATTAAGGCAGGGGCAGACGGGCTAAGAGTCGGGATGGGGCCAGGAGCGATCTGCACAACAAGACTGGTTTCGGGAATGGGAGTTCCTCAAATTACGGCTCTTTTTGAAGTAAGCCAAGCGGCGAAGAAAACCAAGGTACCCGTCATTGCCGACGGTGGAATTAAATATAGCGGTGATATGGTCAAGGCGTTTGTTGCCGGTGCCGATACGGTGATGATGGGTAGTTTTTTTGCTTCTTGCGAGGAGTCGCCGGGAGAGATCTTTAAGTTCAAAGCGAACAAGGTACCGGCTCGATTTAAAGATATATTGAAAGACAATAAAAAGTTTTACCTATTTAAAGAGTATCGCGGAATGGGTTCGGAGGGGTCAATGAAAAAGGGAGCCAAAGTTAAGTCCGAAGATGAATTCCACGGAAAAAGTTACAAAGACAGAGTGCTGGTCGCCGAAGGAGTTGAGGGGCTGGTTCCCGTTCGGGGAGACGTAAAAACTTTGGTTGAGCAAGCGGTAGGTGGAATTAAATCGGGCATGTATTATGCCGGAGCGATCAATATTGACGAATTAAAGAAAAAAACCAAATTTATCAAAATTACCCAGGCCTCCTTAGCAGAGAGTCATCCGCACGATATCTTTGTTACCAATTCCGGGAAAAGCTATCAATGATAGTTATTGTTGATTTTGGCTCACAGACAACTCATCTAATCTCAAGAAGAGTTAGAGATCTTGGTGTCGATTGTATAATTGCACTACCAAAAGACTCGATTAGCAAGATTAGAAAATACCATCCAAAAGGAATTATTTTGTCGGGAGGTCCGGCTTCGGTCTATGGAAAAAAATCACTTTTAGTCGATAAGAAAATTTTTGATTTGGGAGTTCCGGTTTTGGGGGTCTGCTACGGATTGGAAGTTATCGGGCAGGTGCTGGGCGGTAAAGTGAGTTCGGGAGAAAAGAAAGAGTATGGGGCAACCGAATTTATTATTGAAAATAAGAGCCGTCTTTTCGACGATTGGAGGGATAAGAAAAATAGATTTAAGGTCTGGATGAGTCACTTTGATCAGGTTGTTAAGTTGCCGGAAGGAATGAAGAGGATCGGTTCGACGCAAGCCGTCAGATACGCGGCATTCTCAAATGAGAGGAAAAAAATATTTGCCTTAATGTTTCATCCCGAAGTGTACCATACCGAATATGGCCGGGAAATACTAAGAAATTTTGTCTTTAAGATCTGTGGCGAAATGAGGGAGTTTGGAGATGATTTAGTTTCAAGAATCAATGATTATATTGATAAAACAGTAGGCAGCGAGGAAGTCGTTTGCGCTCTTTCGGGAGGAATCGACTCCGCCGTTGCCGCATTTATGGTTCATAGAATTATCGGCGATAAACTAAAGTGTTTTTATGTTGATTCCGGCTTGATGAGGGAGGGAGAAACGGAAGAAGTTAAAAGAAATCTTGTCAATAAGCTGAAGCTTCCAATGAAGGTAATAGACGGAAAAAGAGAGTTCTTGCGGGCTCTTAAGGGCGTTATTGATCCGGAGAAAAAACGAAAGATTATCGGCAAACTGTTTATCGACATCTTCGAGAGAGAGGCAAAAAAAACCGGAGCAAAGATATTGGTACAGGGGACTATTTATCCCGACGTCATTGAAAGTCAGGGGACTAAGCATTCACACAAAATAAAATCGCACCATAATGTCGGAGGCATTCCGAAAAAGCACGGCTTTAAACTGGTTGAACCGTTAAGAGAACTTTATAAGGATGAAGTTCGATCTTTGGCTTCGGATCTGGGGTTTCCCAAAGACCTAATTAGTCGGCATATCTTTCCCGGTCCCGGGTATGCGGTAAGGATAGTCGGCGAAGTAACCGACAGGAAAGTGTCGATTTTAAGAAAGGCGGATAAGATTGTTGTTGAAGAATTTAAGAAGTTTGGTGTTTACGATAAAGTTTGGATGGGGTTTGCGATATTTGCCGGTATAAAAACAACCGGGGTTGTCGGAGATGAAAGAAAGTATGGGGAAACTATTGCTATTCGAGCGGTTGAGTCGGTTGACGCGATGACAGCCGAGTGGTCAAGACTTCCTTATGAGCTTTTGGCAAGAATTTCATCAAGGATTACTACCGAAGTAGCGGATGTTGTTCGGGTTGTTTATGATGTGACAACCAAACCCCCGGCCACGATGGAGTGGGAGTGAGTGGGTGAGGAGGGAGTCGAACCCTCACGGTCGTAAAGACCATTAGTTTTTGAGACTAACCTGTATGCCATTCCAGCACTCACCCTTTCCTTAATTAGTAAATTTTACAATAAAGTTCGTTTATATGGTTAAGAAACCGAGTATTCGGATCAAACAAGCCGGTGCATATTTTCTTATCTCAATATTCTTTTGGAAACACTGAAAATTTTTCGTCGGAGGTTATCTTGTCACTTTAGCGTGGAACTCTTAAACCTCTATCATACTTCTGTTTGTTTAATCCGTAAACTAAAGCGAAAATTAAAAGAAAAAGACTAATGAAGGGTTTATCATAAATAAGAGTTTCGATCAAAATAATAATACCAAGAGTGTTGGAGATAAAAAAAATTTTGGCGATAGTAGTCCACATTTCTCGTTCCATAAAACTGGTTAGAATAAAGAAGACTTCTGTCTAACCAGCCCCTTTTTATAAGGAAGCTTTTTCTACAGATTTCTTTGTTTTAACTTGTCTTCGTAATTTTCGTTTAGGATAAATACTTCAAAAATTTCACCGGTTTTTGTACTAATATCGCTGTGGGCACTAATGATGGTTTGACCCGTAATTTCTTTGATAATTTTTGATACTTCGTTTATGGTGGCATCATGGAGATTTTGACGGAGATTTTTCACGAGCTCGACTCCTTTGTATTTAGTTAAAAGTTTTTTTTCTATCGGAAGAAGATTGGTTAGTAGCCTGATGATAATCATATCGTCGAGGATATAGGATTTAGCTTCCTTTGGTCCGACTCCAAAAACCTCTCGGTAAAAAACCGTCGCTTTTTTTGCAAGAACGTCTTCGATTTGGCCTTTGCTTTGGTCCATAAATGCAAAAAAGACCGGAGATCCTTTAGGATCTTACCGGTCTACGAGAAAACTTCTTGGATAAGACTTTTTCCGTTTACCAAATGCGATCATTTTATAAAATTGCCCTTGACAAGTCAAGCCTCTTTTTGTAGATTTTACATTTGAAATGATTATTTATTATTAGAAAATAGACGAACCCCGCAGACGGCGGGGATTTTTTTTACATAAAAATATGCTACAGCCGATTAACAGCAGTTTTAAAGGAAAAGACATTGTTTCGCTTGATCAGTTTAATAGAGCTTCAATATTAAGATTGTTTAAAGAAGCCAAAATATTGAAAAAGATACCAACAAAAAAACTACTTAATGTTTTAAAAGGAAAGATAGCAACACTTATCTTTTTCGAACCGTCGACAAGAACATTTTCTTCACACAGCGTCGCTTTCAAAAAACTGGGAGGACAGACAATAGAGTATCAGAATCCTTTGTCAACCTCATCGTCGGTTAAGGGAGAGACGATTGAAGATACCGTGCGAGTTTTTGAACAATACGCCGATGTCATCGTTGTGAGGCATCCGACAAAGGGAACTTTGAAAAAGGTTGCCGATGCAGTAAGGATTCCGGTCATTAACGCCGGAGACGGAATCGGAGAGCATCCGACTCAAGCGCTTCTTGACCTTTTTACCGTATGGGAGAAACATAAGAAGTTGGATAACTTAAAAGTGTTGATGGCAGGGGATCTTCTTAACGGTCGGACAGTCCATTCTCTTATTCGAGGCCTTTCCATGTTTCCAAAAAATACCATCTATCTACTTTCTCCAAAACAGTTGAGGCTAAGCAAAGACGATTTTGAAGCATTTTCCAAGAAAGGAGTGAAACTGGTTGAAATATATTCCGCAAAAGATATTCCTACAGATTGCCATTTTTGGTACTGGACAAGAGTTCAGAAAGAGAGATTTAACGATAAGAAGGAGTATGAAAAATTGAAGTTAAGCTTTGTTTTAACAAAGAAATTGGTTGATGAAAAAGCCGGAAAAAATACTTTACTGATGCATCCCTTACCGAGAGTCGGAGAGGTTGAAACCGAGCTGGATAGCGATTATAGAGCAGTCTATCTGACCGACGAGGTAAAAAACGGAATGTATATCAGAATGGCTCTTTTTAAATTAATCTTAAAAACGAGTTAAAACAAAAGGTATTGAATATAAAGAAATTATCTATGAAAGGAAGATTAATCATTAAGGATGGCAAGAATTTCCAAGGAGAAAGTTTTGGCGCGGAAGAGAGCCGTGCCGGGGAACTAGTTTTTTCAACAGGAATGGGTGGTTATCCTGAAGGGTTGACGGATCCCTCCTTTAAAGGGCAGATCGTGGTGATGACCTACCCGATTATCGGAAACTACGGCGTTCCCGACAAGAATTTTTTTGAATCTTCAAAAATCCATATAACCGGTTTAATTGTTAATCAGTATATAGACACACCGTCCCATTTCCAGAGTAAGATGACTCTTGGAAAATGGCTTAAAAAAGAGGGTGTTCCCGGATTGGTTGTTGAAGATACGAGGTATTTAGCTCAATTCCTAAGAGACAACGGAAGTCAACTGGCTAAGATAACTTTTAACAAAGATATTGGATACGAAGATCCAAATACGGATAATCTTGTCGCTGCCGTTTCTACAAAGACGGTCGAAATTATAGGCAAAGGAGCAAAGACGGTAGTTCTTCTTGACTGCGGAGTTAAAGATAATATTAAAAGGTGTTTACTACTACGTAATATTAGACTGATAATAGCTCCTTGGGATTTTGACATCTTTTCTTTGGGGAGAAAGTTTGACGGAGTTGTTGTCTCCAATGGGCCGGGTAACCCTAAAATGGTTGGAAAAACGATTGATACAGTCAGAAAAATTCTAATAAAACGGATTCCACTACTTGGAATTTGTTTAGGTAATCAAATCCTGGCGTTGGCAGCGGGTGGTGATACCTATAAGCTTAAGTACGGGCATCGAGGTCAGAATCAACCTTGTATTGACCTTAAAACCAACAGGTGCTACATAACTACACAAAATCATGGTTTTGCCATAGGCAAGATTCCAAGAGGATTTGAACCGTGGTTTATAAATGCTAACGACAGGACAAATGAAGGTATTATCCATAAGAGTTTACCTTTTATGTCGGTTCAGTTTCATCCCGAAGCCAGTCCGGGGCCGGTTGATACCGGATGGATTTTTGATAAGTTTTTATCTCATCTATGAAAAAAATATTACTTCTTGGTTCGGGAGCGTTAAAGATAGGGCAGGCGGGAGAGTTTGACTATTCGGGTTCACAGGCGATAAAATCCTTCAAAGAAGAAGGTTTGTCGGTTGTGTTGATAAACCCCAACATCGCCACCATCCAGACCTCCAAAGGGATGGCCGATAAAGTATATTTTCTTCCGATAACGGAAAGGTTTGTAGAGGAAGTTATCAAGAAAGAGAAACCCGATGCAATCGCTTTATCTTTTGGCGGTCAGACAGCCCTAAACTGCGGGATGGAACTTTATAAGAAAAGAATATTAAAGAAATA
>MWSR01000052.1 GCA_002050095.1 Microgenomates bacterium UTCPR1 | reverse complement strand
TTGTAACTTGTAACTTGTAACTTAGAGCTCGAAGCTCGGTAGCGATTACAGTTTCTTTAGTATTCCCCAAATCATTTTACCAATATTATTAGTAAGCTTGTCGGCATTCAAAAAATCATCCTTATTTATGTACTTTCTCTTAAGGCAAAATTCGAGTAAATATTTTGTCTCTTTCAGCGATCCATATGAAGTTTCCAGAAAATTTTTGAGGACCAACTTTTTAACTCTTGCGTAACCTTCAATATAGTTGAGAACTATTGATAAAGATGCTCGTCGGATTTGTGACGTAACGCCATATATTTCTTCTTTAGGGAATTTTAAACTCAAATCGTAGACTAAATTAACTAATTCATCCATATACTTTTTTAAATTCGTATGAAAATCAGTTTGATTATCTTCGGTAAACATACGATACTGATATCAGTAATGAAAATATTTACCTTGTTTAAAGTATAAAGTTTCGAGTTATAAGTTATAGGTTACAAGATCTAATGTCAAACTACATCCTTGATTTCACAAAGACTCGTTGGATGGTAAGCAATCCAAAACGCTTGCACAGGACCGGTATGGATGGAAAAGCTTTCCGCTGCCCTTTCTGTCCCGGTAACGAGAAAGACACTCCGCCTGAAGTCTATAGGAGCGGAGAAGGTGAAAAAGATTGTCCTGGTTGGAGCGTGAGAGTTGTTCCCAACCTTTTTGCGATAACCGATATCCACGAGGTCGTTATTCACTCACCAAGCCACGACAAGAACTTTGATGATTTTGATATATCTCAAGTAGAGTTAATAATAAAGGCATATATAGAGCGATACAGAGCCTTAAAATGTAGAGGAAAAGTCTTCATCTTCCACAACTTCTCTCTGGTTTCCGGAGCCTCGCTTATTCATCCTCACTCGCAGATAGCTGTTGTTCCTAACGAAATCCCAACCAATACTTTGGCCTTTCAACCGATTGAGAATATTATTGAACAGAATAATAGTTTTGTAAGCTATTGTCCAACTTATTCAGAGTGGTCTTATGAGGTGTGGATCGCCTCACGAAACATGGAACACGCAACATGTAACTTTGAGGAGTTAAAAAAAGAGGAAGTTAAGAGTTTAGCGGAAATTTTGCAATCGACAATTATAAAATTAAAAAAAGTTCATAACGCTCACCCTCATTATTCTAAGAAACAGTTTGGTTACAACTTTTACATCTATATTCCTCAAGACGAGGAAACAAACATCGTCGGAGCTAATTTTTATCACACGAGAGTCTCACCCTCCGAATCGGAGGGTCCCCTCGAAAGTGAAAAAATTGCTCCCGACTCAAAAAATATGTGGTATCTTCGCATAATTCCTCGTTTTATGGAGCGGGCGGGATTTGAGCTGTCAACGGGGATTATGGTCAATAGCGTTGAGGCGAAAATGGCAAGTATAGAATTAAAATAAATAGTATAATTCAACCATGAAAATACCGAAAAAACTGCAACCGGTTTTGTGGTCGGTCAACACGGATAAACTTGACGGCAAAAAAGACATCTACTATATCGTCCATCAGATATTGGCCTATGGAAATTTAGATGAAATCGGATGGCTTTTTAAGAATTATTCAAATAAAGAAATTTCCGACGTTTTTAAAAAGTCGTTTAAGGATTATCGAAAACCTCGGTTTTATTTTGTCAAAAACATTCTTTTAGGATTAAAAACCTGGCGGCCTAATGAGCGCTACTATGTCAAAAATACACCTAGAATTATTGGATGAAAAAAGACAAAAAGTATTTCTCGATTTATCCCTTTTCAAGGATGAAGGTTATTTAGCCGGTGGTACGGCTTTAGCTCTTCAGATTAACCACAGAAAATCGGAGGACTTTGACGTTTTTATTAATAAATCAATAAATAACGATTTTCGTCTGAAAATCAAAAAAGTTTTCGGCAATGTTATTTTCTCTCTCGATACAGGCGACCAGATAAATTTTACTACTTTTAACGGCATAAAAATCACTTTCCTATGGTATTATTTTCCTGCAATAAATCCTTTGGTTCAGACGCAAAGCATCTCATTGGCATCAATCGAAGACATCGCTTCCGATAAAGCAATTACGGTTGGGCGGCGGGCGATCTGGAGGGACTATGTCGACCTGTTCTATTTGCTTAAGGAAAAGATTTTTGATTTGAAAAAAATAATTGATCTTGCCAAAAATAAATTTAAAGGTGAATTCGTAGAAACCCAATTTCTGGAACAACTATCTTACTTCGGCGACCTAAAAATAATGCCGATAGAATATGTCGGCGAAGCTCATTCCCCGAAAGAAATCAAATCCTTTCTTGAAAAAAAAGTATTATCTTACGTCAAAACCAGGATTTGAGTTATCAACTGAGATTGTGGTCAACTCGGTTGAGGCGAAAAGAGCGAGTGAGGAGTTAAGAAACCTGTAACCTGTAACCTGTAGCCTGTAGCCTGTAACCTGTAACCTGTAGCTTATAACCTGTAAGTTACAAGTTTTGGGTTACAAGTTACAGGCTTCTATTGCCCTTGATTTTGCCTTGTTATTGCTGATATAGTTGATGGTA
>MWSR01000024.1 GCA_002050095.1 Microgenomates bacterium UTCPR1 | reverse complement strand
GATAGGCCCGACCAATATTTAGCACCAACCGAAACACCTGATTTTATCTCTCGTATGGATAAAGAAGGATTTAAGAGGGCTGTCAAAGAAGACGTTGTTGAAAATGATGAGCTTAAAAATATGTGGGAGAATGGTGATGTTCAAGGTGCCGAAGAATTTGCTATCAAGGAAGTCTTTAATAAACCAAAATATTACTTAAATCTTGATAGAGTTAGGCGCCTGTTTAATATCGATAGGCGTATCACCGTCAAGGAATTTTTGCAGTATGCCTTTGGTGAAAGGAAGGAGTTTGAGATGAAAGATGATCTTTTGGAGTCGGAGTGGACCAAATTTGTTGGAGCATATCATGTTGATCAGGATCACTATCAAAAAGCAAAAAACTTCTTTAAAGCGTACATTTCCGACAAGGAAGTTAGGGAAGTTGTTGACTCTCGAGAGTACGCCCGACTTAATAACTGTAAGTCTTTTGACTTTGAGGACTTTGCACTGTTGAATGACGAGTATCGAGAAAAAATCCCACAATATGTAAATGACTATGCTTATCATTTAACCAATTTATAAATTTATGAATAGAGTTAAAATATATTTATGCTAACAGCAGAAGTAAAAAGACACATTGATAATGCTCGAGATATATTGGTTGGAGTTGTTCCTAATCCTGCAACACAGATTGATCAAATAACTAATGCTCTCATCTACAAGTTTATGGATGATATGGATCAATCTTCGATAAAAATTGGTGGGAAACCTTCTTTTTTTATTGGAGATCTTGAGAGATACTCTTGGTCGCGGTTAATGGATTCACGAATCGGAAATCAAGAAAGAATGAATCTTTATCAAGAGGCTCTTGTAAAATTTTCAACCGCCGAGCAACTTCCCGAGCTTTTCAGAGAAATATTTAATTCTGCGTTTCTTCCTCATCGTTCACCCGAAACACTTGGGTTGTTTCTAAAAGAAATTGATAATTTTAGTTACTCACATCCTGAAGAGTTAGGTAATGCATACGAATATTTACTATCGATAATGTCATCGCAAGGAGATGCAGGTCAATTCCGCACCCCTCGACACATCATCGATTTTATTGTTGATGTTGTTAATCCAACTAAGGACGATAAGGTATTGGATCCAGCATGTGGAACTGCGGGATTTTTGATTAGTGCCTATAAGCATGTTATTGAAAAACATGATAGTAAAAGTGGAAAAGAAAAACCTCTTGAACCAGATGATAAGAAAAAACTTATGGACAACTACGAGGGCTATGATATTGATCCGACAATGGTTCGCATAGCTCAAGTCAATATGTTTTTGCACCAATTTAAAAGTCCAAAAATATATCAGTATGATTCGTTGTCGATGGATGAGCGCTGGAATGATAAATTCGATGTGATTCTTGCTAATCCACCTTTTATGTCACCGAGAGGAGGGATAAGGCCTCATGATAGATTCTCGCTTAAGTCAAATCGGGCCGAAGTTCTTTTTGTTGACTATATTATGAATCATCTTCGCCCAAGAGGCCGAGCCGGTATCATTGTGCCGGAAGGAATTATTTTTCAGTCTGCCAGAGCCCACACAGAACTTCGAAAAAATCTTATAGAAGATGGACTTTATGCAGTTGTTTCTTTACCTTCAGGAGTGTTTAACCCTTACGCAGGAGTTAAGACGAGCATACTCTTTCTTGATGATGAATTAGCAAAACAAAGAAAAGAAATTTTTTTTGTAAAAATTGAAAACGACGGCTTTGATCTTGGTGCGCAAAGGCGAGAGATAGACAAAAACGACCTGCCCCAAGCACTGTCAATCATTCAAAAATTCCAAAAAACGCAAAGCGATCAAGATTTTACTGATCAAGAAAAAGCAATGTCGCTACTGGTGAAGCGAAGCAAAATCACTGAAAGTGGCGACTACAACCTGACAGGAGAGAGGTATCGGGAAAGTGAGATATAAACCAATCAAAAATGGCCGATGGTGGAGTTGGGGGAGGTTTGCAATTTAATTAGAGGTATTACTTATAGAAAAGATGATGAAGTTATAGAAAATGGGTTAAAAATTTTACGAGCAAACAATATCGATTTAGATAATTCATTAAATTTTGAAGATGTAAAACAGATTTCAAAGAACTTAAAATTAGATCAAAATAAAATCTTAAAAAAAGATGATATTTTTATTTGTCTCGCAAGTGGCAGCAAATCTCATATAGGAAAAGTTGCTTTCATTGAAAATGATACTGACTATTACTTCGGTGGGTTCATGGGAGTAATTAGATTAAGTGCAACTAACAAAGCGATCCCAAAATATATTTTCCAACAATTAAGAAATTTTAGATTTAATGATTATTTAAAAAAAGAGATTAGTGGAGTAAATATCAATAATTTAAATTCTAAAATTTTATTAAAATACAAAATCCCTCTCCCGCCGCTTTCCATCCAAAACGAAATCGTGGAAAAAATCGAAAAGCAAAAACAGATTATTGAAGGCGCGGAGAAGTTAGAGAATGCAAGAGATATTGACTACGATATATTTACAAATTTTGAAACAGAAAATATTAATCAATTTGCTGAACTTAACCCTAAAAAAGAATTGGATATTGAACTTGATGATTTTGTCTCCTTTGTACCTATGGAAGCAGTTGATGGGGTTTCAGGCTTAATTAAAAATCCTCAAGAAAGACAACTAAAAGATGTTAATAAAGGATATACATACTTTAGAAATGATGATGTTATTTTTGCCAAAATTACACCATGTATGGAAAATGGAAAGACAGCAATAGCTGAAAATTTAAAGAACGGGGTTGGTTTTGGCTCAACTGAATTTCATGTATTCAGAGCCAGAATAGGTAAATTGATACCTAAATTTATTTACTATTTTTTGCGGACAAAACAATTTAGAAAAATTGCTAGAGAAAAAATGACAGGTGCTTCAGGACACAAAAGGGTTCCAGAATCATTTTTAAAAGAGTTTAGTTGGCCGTATCCACCTCTCGAAACTCAACGCCAAATCGTAGAAAAACTGGACAAACAGATGCAGGCTTTGGAGGGCGTGCGACTACTTAAAGCCGAAGCCGAAAAGCGAATTGAAGAAATTTTGGCGGGCGTGTGGGGAGGGTAATTTTACCTTGAAACATATATAAATAACATCAAAAAAATATATTTCTCTTGAAATCCAAAAACAACTCGTTGCCGAGGCGGAAAAGGAAGATAAAATCATTAACGCCAACAAGCGACTGATTGAAATAATGGAGAAAAAGATTGAAGAGGTGTTAAGCGAAATATAGGGTATGTATAACTTTTTGACATTGCTCTTGACAAATTATTTTGCATAGAATAAGATAAAGGTGTAATAATTAAAAATATACCTATGATTAACGACACTATCGTAAATAACATTAAAAATCACGCTGATAAGGAAGGAAGCAGCTACTGTAATTGGTATTGTGGGATCGCCGCTGATCCCGATCGGCGATTGTTTAACGACCACAATGTACCCAAGGGTGAGGGCAAAGCGTGGTGGATAAAAGAAAATGCGGGAACTGAACAAACCGCCCGTGATACGGAAGAATATCTTTTGGAATTGGGCTTTGACGGAGATTCGGGCGGTGGAGATTATACAACTATCCATGTTTATGCTTATAAAAAAATACCTGGGGTAACTCAGGAATAACTGATAAATTCAAAACTATGGCTACAAAAAAACAAATTGAGGAAGTATGGGACAAAGCAAAAGAAATGCGTGGCAAAGATCCCGATGTTTGGCGTAAAGATAAATATGACAACAAGATTCGTTTTGGATCATATGGCACGCAAGGAGAATATGGCTGGGAAATTGATCATAAAAATCCCAAGGATAAAGGCGGGAGCGATCAGTTGAGAAATTTGCAACCGCTCCACTGGGAAGAGAACCGCGAAAAGGGTGTCAAAACCCAACATAAAGGCAAATAACTATGCTTTCAAAATTTATTCAACAACTACGAAAAAAGCACAATTTAACACAGGAGTTTTTGGCGTCCAAGATTGGTGTATCTCGCCCGACTTACATGCAAATTGAGCAAGGCGAGCGCGATTTAACTATTACTGAAGCCCAAAAACTCGCGGATATTTTTGGTATTCCTTTTGATATTTTTTTGCAGGGCAAAGAGGGTGCTAAAGTTATTATTGAAGTGAAAGGCGGAAAAAAGCAGGCTAAAAAAGAGGAGCCGGAAATAAGAATAAGCGTGCCTCAAGAGAAGGTGGATAAATTTCGTCAGATTTTGCTTTATGTGTTGAAGAAGGTCGGCGGTAAACCAAATGTCGGAATGACTGTTTTGTACAAATTGCTTTACTTTATTGATTTTGATTATTACGAAAAATACGAAAATCAGTTAATGGGTTTGGTGTATTTGAAAAATCATCATGGTCCAACGCCGCGGCTGTTTGAAGATCTTATCGGCGATATGACTCAAAAAGGCGATGTGGAAATCGTTAAAAGCAAGTTTTACCAATATCCCCAAACAAAATACTTAGTTAATCCGGCGATTGGACCAGATTTGAGTATTTTGAACGGAAAAGAGCAAGAGCATATTGACTGGGAATTGCAACGACTTTCTGATTTAACAGCAAGCCAACTAACAGATTTATCACATAAAGATGTCCCGTGGATAAGCGCGGAAAACGGCAAACCACTTGATTATGAGTCGGTGTTTTATCGCACGCCCGAAACATCAGTACGAGAATATGACGACACCGACGAAGATTGAATATAATGCGATTGATTCTTTTCAGAAAGACCTCAAGCACCTCCTCAAAAAATATCAAACACTTGAGAAGGATTTAGAAACTGCCAAACGCGACGCTATAGAGTTATTTCATCTCAAGCGCGTAAATAACCAAAGTATTTTTCCGATTCAAGGTTTTTGCACGGAAACAATACAAATATGCAAAATCAAAAAATTTGCCTGCAAAGCGTTGAAGGGGCGAGGTTCAAAAAGCGGAATTAGAGTTATTTACGCTTTTCATTGTCAAAGTTGTAAGGTTGAGTTTATTGAGATATATTTCAAAGGGAACAAAGAGAATGAAGACAGGGATAGAATTAAGGAGTATTTGAAAAAGTTTTCTTAACCCACCCACCACCCAATTTGAAGTCCCACCGTCCCGCCGAAAAGTTTTGGGGGTCCCGCTATTCAGCGGGATAAACTCCGCCAAGCAGACGGGCAAAAAGGAAGGGGGTTGGGGGGAAGGAATTTTTGCTCGCTCGTGCTTGCCGTTCCCGTTCCGTTTGAGAAAAGGAAAAGCGGAAGGGGGGGTTTGGGGGGAATTCCGCCACGCCCGAGCGAAATCAAATTGCGGACATCCCCGCCACCTGCACGAATACTTGGAGGGCAGAACACCGCAGATCGTGAAGCGACAGGGGTGCGTTTGCCGCGCTACCTTTGAAATATAGTTCGAATTTTTTCGGACGAACACCGCCAAGTTTTACATTCAGTGAAATTAAAAGATGTTGCCTCGTCGCAAAGCGTTTCGACATGGTATTTTTGCGCAATTTTAAAGACATTTTCGAAATCCAAAAACAACTTGTCGCCGAGGCGGAAAAAGAGCAGGAAATCATTGACGCGAATGAGAGATTGATTGAGATAATAGAGAAAAGGATTGAGGAGGTGTTGGAAAATTTTTGGGCTGGATCCCGACTTTCGTCGGGTGGTGCCAATGGCAGAGATCCTTCGGTCGCTTCGCTCCTTCAGGATGACTTACAGAAAAAGAATAATAGATTTTTTGGTCGCTTCTATCCTTTGAGAGGATAGGAATTGAGGCGAGATTAGTTTGAGAAATCAATATTACCTGTCGATAATTCATATTTAAGAGCTATTATAATATAAATATGTCAAAAGAAAAAAGTGGAGGTACACGCCAAAAAGCTAAATCATTGTTTAGAAGATGGACGGGTAATACAGAAGAACTTGTAGGGGAAGATGCTCCTATAAAACCTGACTGTTTTGATTTTGCAAAAGAACATCCTGGTGTTGAAGGGCCAGTAATCGTACCTTTTAGAGCTAAAAGAAAGGAAAAGAATCGAAGACAAAAAGGATATGTTGACGAAGGCGATGGAGAGTAGTTTTTTTATTTCTTCTGTCATTGTTATCTACAAGACCTTTTAGTTGGGTTCATTCCCTCAAGATGACAAGGAGAGGACAAAATGACATAAGAGAGGTACTTCAGTCGCTCGTTGCCACTCGCTCTTTCAGAATGACGTTTGGCATATGTTACAAGTTGTGAGTTATAATTACAAGCTATATGATGAATGTTACATGTTTTATGTTGCGTGTTACATGTTCCATGTTTGATACTGCATGTTGGCGGGCGGTAAATGGGGTATAATTGGGATTAATCTATGCTAAAAGTATCGCCTTCAGACTTTGCTTATCTTTACCAAGAATGCAAACACTGTTACTATCTTAAAGCCAAAAAAAATATTCCTCCTCCAAACGGGGCATTCCCCAGAATATTTTCCGATATCAACTCAAAGATCCAAAATACCTTACTTCATAAAAACCTGAAAACCCTTTCGTCCGATCTCCCCGACGGGATAGTTGAGAGTCAGGAAGAGTATATTACGTCGGCAAGGGTAAAGGGTACCGATCTTTATATAACAGGCAGATGCGATCTTCTTATCAAAAAAAACGATGGCGGTTATCTGGTTGTCGATCTCAAGATCAGCCAGGCAAAAGAAGATAAAGTTGATCTTTACAAAACCCAGCTTTTTTCATACAAGTATGCTTTCGAAAACCCCAAATCCGGTACGCCAAAACCCATAGACCAGTTGGCCCTTCTTGTTTTTTATCCCGAAAGTGTTTCATTTAAAGACAGTATCGCCAATATAAAGTTGCCTCCTAAGTTTATGAATATACCAATCGACGAGAAAGCATTTTTTACCTTTATGAAAGAAGTCGACGGCCTTTTGAAAGGACCGCTGCCGCCGGAAGGCGATAGCTGTAATTTTTGCAATTACCGTAAAAAATTTTTCGGACAACAAACATTAATTTAGACTATTTGTTAATCTTTCTTCAGTGAGCCGAGGATTGCATTTACATCATCTAAAGCGTTTGTGTTGCCTTTTGGTGTGGTAAACAGTATTACCCCGTAGCTTGTCGGCGACTGCCAAGAACTTCCGACTTTTTCGCAGGTCAGGTACTGACCGTCGGACATAGGCGCGTATCTTAGAGTGACACCGTCTTTTGTGGTAGCGCTCCGATACTCCTTAAAGTCTTCCGACGGACCTTCAAAGGGTTCGGTGTCGGGGTAGGTGCAGATTTTACCGCCCGATCCGCCTTGAGCTATCGTCATCTTTGAAGTTGATGTCGATAGAGTCAAGACCTGACTATTATTCGTGTCTTCCGTTTTTTCGGATGTCCAGGAAGAACTTGGTAGGGACAGAGTGTACTTTGGGAACGTTGTCACTCCTCCGGCCTGAACGGTTTCCGTTGTTGAGGAAGGAGTTTCTTTACTCTCATCTTCGGACGGCAAGGTAGTTGGTTTTTCTTCGGTTTGCCTGGGTTCGGCGGCGGTTGGGGAAACATTTGTGTTATTTGACGGATTTTTTACATTTAGGTTACCTTTTCCGGCCATATAGCCAATGACACCAACAAGAACGACAATAACTGCGACAAGAATGGTGGTAGTTATTTTCATAGTTTAAATTATACAGTAAAAATATTTTGGCAAGGGGTATTTTTTGGAAAGTTATTAATTATACTCACAGACGCCTTTTTTCCAAAGACCAAGGCCTTTTTCGCGCGCCGAAAGTTCGGCCGCTTCAAACTCCTCCTGATATCTGTACGGGATGTCGTAGGTGTACTCAAAAGCATATCCCTGCTCAATCAACAGTTTATTAAAGTTTGTCCTGTCCTTTAAAAAGATATATCTTAGAAGCCTCTGGTATTTATCTCTGTCGCCTTGGGTCGGATCGGATTCGAGCCTGACCTCACTTCCTTCAAGGAGTTCTTTTGTTTTTTCCGATGCCTCTTTGGCGAAGCACTGAACCGGTTTCCGGGGATCTTTAAGCTCCGGTGTATCTACGCCGATTAACCTGACCGATTCGACTTTATCGTTAATATTAACCTTTATCGTATCGCCGTCGACAATCTTGATCACTTTATGATAACCGGGATCGCTCCTTTGCGGAGTCGGGGTAGCGTTCGGAGTGGCACTGCCAAAAACCAACACCAAAAAAAGAACGACAAGTTTTTTAATCAAACTAACACTCATATACTTTATAGGTGATCTTCTTCATCGGCCATCGCATCCATTCTTGTTTTGTGAACGGTTTGGTCTTTGTGATGAGGAGGAGAGTAGATGGTATAGAGCTTAAGCTTTTCGGTGTCCGATGTATTGATGACATTGTGGCGGCTTCCGGCGGGAACGATGACAACGTCGTCCGCTCCAACCAAAACTTCTTCGCCGTCGATGATAACTTTTCCTTCTCCTTTTTCAAATCTGAAAAATTGATCGGTTGTCTCGTGGACCTCATCACCAATCTCTTCTTTTGGCAGAAGCGACATCAGAACGAGTTGCTCGTGTTGTCCCGTAAAGATAACTTTTCTAAAAAAATCATTTTCTTCGGTCAGTTTTTCGATGTTGCCGTTGAATCCTTTCATAGTTTTAACAAATTAGTAATTAATATAGTTATACCACATTTGCTTAGATAAATCCTTTTTAACGCTGATAGTTCTTGGACTGGATCCCGACTTTCGTCGGGATGACAAAGAGGAGGTGGGATGACGGGAAACGGTGATTGGTCGCAGGTCGCAGGAGATAGGTGAAAACGTTCATTTAATTTAATATATATGAAATTTTCGTTATAATTTTCTATAAATTAAAAGTTATATTAGCAATATGAAAGCGGCACAGATAAAAGAGTACAGTCAAGACGAAACTATCTTTCTCAACAATGATGTATCAATGCCAAAGATTGGCGAAGATCAGCTGTTAGTTGAAGTTTTTAGTGCTTCAATCAATCCTTTTGACTCAATAATAATGAAAGGATACGTGAAAGATTTAATTAAGACTCCTTTTCCTTTCACAATCGGGGGTGATTTTTCCGGAAGAGTCTTGGAAGTCGGGCAAAAGGTGATCGGTTTCAAACAGAAAGATGAGGTATTTGGAACCGCGTTGATGTTGGCGGGCGGATCGGGTTCGTTTGCCGAGTTTGCCGCAGTCAGCCCTGACAGAGTAGCTCTAAAACCAAAAAACCTTAACTATAACCAAGCCGCGTCTTTGCCCTTGGTCGGATCAAGTGCCGTTCAAACCCTTGAAGACGAGATGAAACTTGCATCGGGTCAAAAAATTCTAATTCATGGCGGAGCCGGAGGTATCGGCAGTATTTCTATCCAATTGGCAAAACATCTTGGTGCCTATGTAGCAACAACCGTGTCAAAAAAAGACGTTGATTTTGTCAAAAATCTTGGCGCCGATGAAGTGATTGATTATAAAGACGATAGGTTTGAGGAAAGATTAAAAGACTACGACGCCGTCTACGATACCGTCGGTGGCGAGACGACCAATCGCTCTTTTTCGGTTTTGAAAAAAGGAGGTATTTTAGCTTCAATGAAAGGACCGCCCGATGAAGAGTTGTCAAAAAAATATCAAGTTTTAGGAGTTGCTATCAACACAAAAGTAAATACAGAGCATCTTAATCGGGTGAAAGAACTTGTTGAAGAGAATGTTATCGGACCACAAGTTGATAAAATTTTTTCTTTGGACGAGATCAAAGAAGCATTTGTCTATAAAAGCGGCAGCCATCCGCGGGGGAAGGTTATCGTTCGGATCAGATCTTGATCTCAAAATTTTACCGCCAACATGAGTTTTAAAGAACGAGTCTATTCACTGCTTCGAAAAGTTCCTAAGGGCAAGGTGGTCACCTATGGTCAATTGGCTAAGATGGCCGGAAAACCACGGGCCGCTCGGGCGATCGGTGTCTTTATGCGGATAAATCCCGATGCTCCACGGACGCCTTGTCATCGGGTAGTCGCATCCGACGGATCCCTAACGGGTTACTCGGCACAGGGAGGAGTTAAAAAGAAAAAACGGATGTTGGTTGAGGAAGGAGTCTTTTTCATTAAGGATAAAGTTGACCTGGCAAAATCTTGCCTCAATAACCGATACACTTTTACATCTTGACAGAGTGAACGACTGTTTACTAAAATAGTTTCATGTTTGAAATAATCAACGAAAAAGTATCCGTTCTATCAAAGTATAATAGAGAGACGGGAAGTGTTTTCCCGGCAAAGATCAAGTGGCAAGGGCGAGTCTATAATATAAAGTCCGTATCTTACTATCACAGGATAAGGGAAGGAAGAACAATCTTTCATATCTTCCATGTTACCGACTCGGTTCTGGATTTTAAACTAAAGCTTGATTCCGAGACGTTGCACTGGTTTTTAATGGAGGTGACCGATGGTAACTGACTTAATGATAAATCACAACAGACCTCTGGTAATGCATATCGATCTTAACTCCTGTTTTGCGACAGCAACCCAACAGGCCTTTCCTCATCTAAGAGGTAAGCCGATGGTTGTTGCCGCTTACGATTCGCCACGAGGATGTATCTTGGCTTCATCAATTGAAGCGAAGAAACTTGGGATAAAAACGGGGATGAGGGTGATGGAGGCAAAACATATCTATAAAAATATCGTTGTCAGAACAACCGATACCGACCTGGTTCGCGATATTCATATTAGGTTAAGAAGGATTACCCGGGATTATTCGACGGTTGTTGTCCCAAAAAGTATCGACGAAGTAGTCATCGACTTTAACCCGATTTCTACGGTTCTTAGGAGAGCTCTTACCGATATTGCCAAAGAGATAAAGACAAGAATAAGAAGAGAGATTGGCGATTGGATGGTTTGTTCCATTGGCATAGGAACCAATAGATTTTTAGCTAAAACGGCAGCCGGTCTGAACAAGCCGGATGGCCTTGACATTATTGATTACCGAAATCTGAAACGGGTCTATTCCGGTCTGACCCTAACGGATCTTTGCGGTATAAATACAAGATTTGAGGCGAGGCTTAACGCTTACGGGATCTTTACTCCGTTACAGTTTTTGGACGCACCGATTCTTCTTTTAAAAAATCAGGTTTTTCGGTCGGTAGTCGGATTTTACTGGTATAGAAAACTTCGAGGTTACGAAGTCGAAGGTGAGGAGTCGGAAACAAAAAGTTTTGGTCAGGACTACGCCTTGGGAAGGCAGACTGCCGATACGGAAGAGCTTTCAAAGATACTGATGAAGCTTTGTGAAAAGATGGGGAGAAGACTAAGATCGGCGGGAAAGATGGCTTACGGAATCTATCTGGGCATTGGTTATAAAGACTATAGTTTTTGGCAAAGGTCAAAGTTGATGGATAGCCCTATGTACACGACAATGGAGCTTTTTAGAGCGGCACGGTTGCTATTAAATCAGCAGGAGAAGGGGAAAGTAGTGGCAAAGCTGTCGGTGGCTTGTTATCGGCCGGTATCCTCGCAAAGATCTCAACTTTTGTTATTCGAGGACAACGACAAAGGTAGAAAGACCTCGGCCGCAGTTGATCTTATAAACGATAAATACGGAGAGTTTTCAATAGGTTCGGCACTAAACCTAAACATGGAAGAAGTTGCCATCGACAGGATAGCCTTCGGTGGCATAAGAGAGCTATAGATAACTGTTTCGGAAAAAATCAGTTATCCCCTTGTTTTTTCAACATCTCTTCAATATATTTTTGCATCTCTTCCTGATTATTTCCTTCTTTCATTTTTTCAACGGTATCAGTCATCTGTTTTTGAAACTCTTCCATATCTTGAAACTTAACTTCTTTTGGCACTTCAAACAAAGAGTCGTCAAGGCTTTGCATTTTGCAGGAATCTTTATACTTTTCTATCTCTTTTAACATTGAAGAAGCGGAAAAGTTTTCATTTCCGACTTTATTTTTATCGTTGGCCGGAACGTTGGTGTCTTCTTTGATAGGAGTGACATTTTCGGGTTCTTGTACGGAATAGATCATGCCGGCCTTTGACTTATCGTCCCACATATACATCTTTTTATCCCTTATAAGAAATACTCCCGGTTGATTTTTTTCTACTTCATCTTTTGAAGACCCGGTTGCTTCAAATCTTATTTTTCCATTTTTTATGTATGTCGTCGTTTCTTTACCTTCTTCGTCTTTGAACACGCACTTCATACTGATATTTTTTGTTAAGACTTCACCAATCGTGGAAAATGCTTTTTCTTCAATTTTATTTTTGGCCGTCTGAAGAAGATTTTGTGGAGTCATTTTTTTGGAGATCGCGAAATAACCTCCGACTCCGATTAACGCCAAGACCAAAAGAACAATGAGTAATTTTTTCATAGTATTGAACACTAATAATGAGAAAAGATTAGCAATTAGGTTGACTTTTGTCAAATAGAATGTTAAATTAAACTTTAATGATTTTTTTATCACTAAAAACTTATAAAGAGGCGACAGGGAGCGCGGTATTAAATCTTCTATCTTCTGTTAAGAGGGTATCCACCGAGTTTAGAGTCCCCATCATTCCGGTTGCACAGCCAACAGATATTTATAGGATTAAAAAAGAGCTTGATATCGAAGTTTGGGCTCAGCATATGGACCCGATTGATCCGGGCAGAAATATGGGTTGGCTCTCGCCCTATAGCCTTAAAGATGCCGGCGCTTCCGGAGTTGTAATAAATCATAGCGAGCACAAGGTATCCGAAGACACTATTAAAAAAACGCTTGAAAAAGCAAAAGAATATGAGTTGAAAACTCTATTAATTTCTTTTGATCCGCAGACGGTTGAAAAGTATGACTCTTTTAACCCCGACTTTATCTCCTACGAAAAAGAGGACTTGATTGGTACGGGAGTATCAATGATTAAATCGGAAGAGGAAAATATAAAAAATTTAATTAAGGTATTGAAAAAACCTCTTATAATAGGCGCCGGCATATCAAACGGTCAAGATGTAAAATCTGCCGTAATGCTTGGTGCAAAAGGAGTGATTTTGGCATCGGGTTTTGTTTTATCTGAGAACCCCGAAGGAGAGCTTCGTGAACTGGCACAAGGATTTAAGCAATAGAAAAGTTATCTCCAACTCTCAAAGGCTTGCAACATCTTCAGCCTTCTCTCACTTCCGTCATATCTTGCATTTAAAAAAGCTTTTAAGATTGCATAAATTGTTTTTTTATTCTTCTTCCAACCGGAGAGGCAGAGGACATTGCAGTTGTCATAGACGACCGACCACTCGGCTATTTTTTTATCTGTGGCAAGTGCTGCTCTTATATCTTTTATCTTATTTGCCCCAACGGCAACTCCTACACCTGTTCCACAAACCAATATCCCTTTGTTATCTTTGGAATTTAAGATATCTTTTGTAACCTTAGGAATAAGTTCTTCGAGTTTAATATCATCATCTTTATTTATAACGCCACGATTAACAAAGTCAATTTTATTTTTTTTTAAATATTCCTCAACGATTTTGATGACTGTTAGTCCGTGTTTGTCGCCTCCTAGAAAGATCATATTTAAGATATAATATACAAACAAATATGAAATTGAAAGCACTTGTTTTTGATCTTGATGGTACCGCTCTCCGGGTTGGAGGATTTCCATCACAACCGGTAATAAAAGCGGTTTTTGAGGCTAAAAAGCATATTCTCGTCTCCGTTGCCACCGCTCGCAGAACAGCTAATTCTAAAAAAATTCTTAATGTCTTTGATCTTGTCTCACCATCGATTATCATGGGTGGAGCAGCAATAATAGATTCAAAGACCGGCGAGATAATCTTTCAAAATGTGTTAGATAGAAAGATCATAAGACAGGTGGCGGACATAGCAAAAGAATATCCTGGAGAGATTTTCATGGGGGATGGACCGATTTTAGACAGAAAAAAGGATTTTGAGATCAGCGACTGCCCGATAATATACCTTAGAAATCCGAATACTGAAATTGCCGAAAAAATAGCAGATAGATTAAAGGATATCCACGGCATCTCATACGTTTATACGCCTTCGTGGATCAAAGGTTGGATAGATATTAACGTCACCGACTCTAAAGCGACTAAAAAGCATGCCTTGGAAAAGTTAATTGGAATACTTGGGGTTAAAAAGGAAGAGGTGATGGTCGTCGGGGACAGCTTTAACGATTTTCCTCTATTTGAGGCGGGCGGATTCAAGGTCGCTATGGGTAATGCCGAGGAAGCTCTAAAAGCGAAGGCCGACTTTATTGCTCCGACAGTTGATGAAGACGGGTTGGCGTTTGTAATTAATAAGTTTATTCTTGAAGAAAACACATGAGTGAAAACAAAACAGAGTTAGTAAAGTTAGTTGTCTATGTTCCCGAGACTCACGCCGACATTGTGAGAGAGGCGATGGGTAAGGCGGGAGCGGGGGTGATTGGCAACTATCAATTCTGTAGTTTTTCTGTCAAAGGAGTTGGAAGATATCTCCCTGTTGCCGGAGCCAAACCGGCAATTGGCAAAGTAGGTAAACTTGAGGAGGTAGCCGAAGAAAGGATAGAGGTAACCTGCGAGAGAAAAGATCTTAAAAAAATCATAACGGCGGTAAAAAAAGTCCACCCGTATGAAGAAGTAGCCTACGATGTTTATCCGCTACTTTAGACGGTAGTGTTATAGGAATAAGAAAGAAAAAAAAGCGGCGGAGACGCCGAGGATAGCTCCTCCGACAACATCGGTGGTCCAGTGTTCTCCCAGAGTAACTCTTGATGACAGCATAATTAAATTAAATACCAATAGTCCGACAATGAAAGCGGTCTTTAGAAGATTATTAAGTTTTGATTTTATTATCAAATTGAAAAATAGGAAAGTAATAAATACCGTTCGCATACTGTGTCCGGACGGATATGAATAACCGGGTTGTACATAAGATGACGGAAAAAGAAAGTCGATGTTGTATCTAAAGAACATATGGGGAGGTCCAGGGTGGTGGACGAAGTATTTCCCAAATATTTCTATAATATGGGCTCCGGCGAATGGGACAAAAATAAGAATTGATAATAGTTTTCTGTTAAGGAGGACAATTAACAAGATTATTCCCGCATAAATTTCGAAGCTTCCGATAAGACTAAAGCCCGAAAGAAACTCATCGTATTTTTTTGGAAGTTTGTCTTGGAGTTTTACGGTTATATCGAAGTCGATTCGGTTAAAAAAATCTTCTTTAACAAAGTAGGTAAAAGCGATGAATATAAATAGGAATAATAAGCTAATAACAATCCAGAATAGTTTTTTTCTCATACGGATTTTTATTTAAAATCAAGATTTTTTGAGCTTCAATCTTAAGTATATTAAAGCGATAAGGATAATAGAACCGCTAAAGTAAAAAGCTTGATCTTTTCCAAATGTCTGAAAGATTTCTCCGCCAATAATTGGTCCAAGAATCCGACCGAAAGATCCCGCCGACTGGAGAATTCCCAGAGTTCCGCCGTACTCCTCTTTTGGAACATTTTCGGACGCCATTGCTTGCACAGTCGGATTAGCAAGACCGTTACCAAGGGGAAGAAAAAAGAGAGCAACATACAAAAAGTCGGGATGTCTTGATAATGGAATAAGAATAAGACCCAAGAACATAAAAATTAAAGAAGCGGTTAAGATCTTAGTTTCGTGATATTTTTTGACGACACGCGGTAATACTTGCATTTGAATAGTTACCGCCAAAATTCCGATATAGGTAAAAAACCAACCATTTTGTCCCGGATCGAAGTTGAATGTCTTTTGTGTCCAAAGAGCAAAGTTACCCTGCATTATCGAAAAAGCCGTATTCAGAAAAAAGAAGATAAAAATCAGGAGACCGATGGGGTAGGTTGATAGGATTTTTTTTAATTCCGAAAAAGAAATTTTTGTTCGCTTTGAAGTGATCGCTTTTTTCTCGTTAACGGTTTCCTTAAGAAGAAATACGGTCGTAACCACGGTTAAAAGTGAGATGGCGGTAGCGAAGTAGGCCGGGGCGGAATATGATATTTTTGACAAGGCTCCGCCGATTGCCGGTCCGAAGATAAAACCCAGACCGAAAGCCGCTCCGATTAACCCCATCCCTTGAGCTCGATTTTCCTTGGTTGTGACATCGGCGATATAAGCCTGGGCGATTGAGATGTTTCCTCCGGTGATCCCATCGATGATCCGAGAAAGAAAGAGTAAAGGAAGACTTCCGGCTAAACCCAAGAGGAGATAGCCGAGAGTACTACCAATCTGCGAAATGATTAATAATTTTTTTCGCCCAAAGCGGTCCGACAACCTACCCAAAATCGGCGAAGATATTAGTTGAAAAAGCGAATAGGCGGCCGAGAGAATTCCGATTGTCAATGGAGTTGCCTGATATCTTTCGGCAATATACGGAAGAAGCGGAAGAATTATTCCAAAACCCAGAAGATCGATAAAGACAATCAGGAAGATGGTAATTAGCGATTTATTATTTTTCATGGAGAGAAAATTATATCATCCGGAATGATATAATAGATGAAGATATTTAAAGTAATGTCGGAGAAGAGCGTCGTTTGGATACGGAGCGTAGTTCAGATGGCTAGAACATTCGCTTTGGGAGCGAAAGGTCGTGGGTTCAAGTCCCGCCGCTCCGACCAAGTTAAACATTGCGGATTTTGCGGGCGGTTTGTTTGCTCGCTCGCCCCGCCTGCGGCGGGGCTTCGCTCGCATTTTTTCGTATATTTTGGGATTAAATCAAACGGACGGACAAAATCAAAAATCAGTTTTCTGTCCAGCAGGCGGCGGTTCGTTCCAATTTTTTCCGTAAACGATTTGATTTCATCAAAATCGTTTGACGAAGCCAGTTTTTTGGCGTGGTGAGCGGATAAAATCCACTCTTTTAGTGGTTCAATCCAATTGTTCCCCTTTCGCCCAAAATCAGACTTTTTCTTGTTAAGGTCTGTTTTTGTTTTGATAAGTTCATCCTTTTTGGCAAGGTAAGTTTCTTTTTCAATCGAGCCGTCCAAAAAGGCGTTGACTAATTTATCAAGTTTTTGCTCGGTTTCCTTGATTTCCTTTTCCAGGTTTTGGGCGAAAGATTGCGAAGACTGAATATTTTCTTTTTCCCAAACTTCCACTTTTGCCAGCATTTTTTCTTTCCAGTCTTCGCAAAGAGCGACTTTTGAGATTTTATCTTTCAATTGCTCAACGAGCAAATCCTCTCTCAAATATCTTTGCGAACACGAGCCAAGCCGCTTAGTGCAACGATAATAGCGGTATGTTCCGCCGTTGCCGTGCGCCCATTGAGCGGTTATGGCCGCGCCGCACTCGCCGCAAGTTAAAAGTCCGGTGAAAGGAAAATAATGTCTCTTTTTGGAATGGCGCGGCTTGGCTCTGTTTTTTAAAACTTCCTGCACTTTCTCAAAAGTCGCTCTGGAAACAATTGCCGGAAAACCGCCCTCATATGTTTCGCCATTATGAACAATCAAGCCGAGATAAACTTTGTTTGTCAGCATTCTTTGCAGGGTTGCTTTGCAAAGCGGTTTTCCAGTTTTGCTCACCACGCCCCAAAAACTCAGGCGTTGGCCCAAACTTTCCAAAGTGTGGCGGCCTTGCGCGTATTCTTCAAACGCTTTTTTGATAACTCTTGCTTTCATTTGGTCAGGTTCTATTGTGCGGGTTTTGGGATTATTCACATAGCCAAACGGCGCAAGGCCGGGCCATTCGCCCCGCCTGAGTTTTTGTCTAATCCCGCGCTTAACATTTTCCGACAAATTGTCGGAATAATATTTTGATTGGCCAAAGGCAACTTGAAGCATAAAAAGTCCTTGCGGAGTTGGTTCAAACCAAAATGTGGGAAAGCGCAAAGAAGCGATCTTGCCAATGTCTATCAAATAAATCACTTGTCCGCCGTCAACGCTGTTTCTCGCTAATCTATCAGGGTGCCACGCTAAAATACCGACCGGCTCTTTGCTCTCGTAAATTTTCTGTATCATCTCGTTAAAAATTTCTCGGCCCGGCTTCTTTGCGCTTTTGCTTTCAATAAACTGCTCGGTAATTTCAATGTTTTCTCTTTTAGCAAAATCCGCCAACTCCGCTAATTGCGCTTCAATAGACATAACTTGTCTTTCTTCATCTTCCGTTGATTTGCGAGCGTAGAGAAAATATTTTGTCTTCATAGTGTTTTACTCCTTAATTTTTAATAAGTCGCCTTTGGCCATTCCGCCATCGGCGGAAAAAGCGCGGGATTAAAAAACTGGCTTCGTAGTGCCGCAAAGCGGCACGCGGAAAAAATTGGAAAGCAAAAACATTTCAATAAAATTTTTAAAGGTGTGTTTTTGCTCTGGCGGCTTTGCCGCCCCGAACCGCCGCCTGCTGGACAGAAAACTGATTTTTGATTTTGTCCGTCCGTTTGATTTAATCCCAAAATATACGAAAAAATGCGAGCGAAGCCCCGCCGCAGGCGGGGCGAGCGAGCAAACAAACCGCCCGCAAAATCCGCAATGTTTAACTTGGTCGCAATTACTGAACGAAGTGCGAACCCATTTTGAGCAAGAATTTCTGCCCTGACGGGCAGAAACCCGCCCCAGCGGCTCGCCGCCTGACGGCGGACAAAGCCCGTAAAAATTTCTTTTTCTTTT